>NZ_JBSFBM010000129.1:0-17392 GCF_053592955.1 Micromonospora sp. NPDC002411
ACGCCCCGGACCTCGCGTTGGCGTCCGCGGCCCGCAACCCGGTCAGCGAGGTGATCGACGCGCCGGCGACGGTGACCGCCCGGGCCGCCGCCACCCTCACCGCTCCCGCCGACGGCACGCTGGCGAGCCTCCCCGTCCAGCCCGGCCAGTCGGTGAAGCGCGGTCAGGTCCTCGCCGTGGTCGACTCGCCCTCCGCCCAGCAGCGGCTCCGGCAGGCGAAGGAGGCCCTGGACGCGGCGAAGCGCGCCGGCCGGGGTGTCTCCACTGGTGACCTGACCAGCAGCCGACGCGGCACGGACAAGGCCGCGAACGAGGCGTTCGACGCCGCCCGCGAGGCCGCGGAGAAGATCGCCGACCCAAAGGTGCGCGGCGCGCTGCTGACCCAGGTGACGGCCGCCCAGCGGCAGTACACCGCCGCCGCCCGCAGCGCCGACCAGGCCGTGCGCGCCGTCCAGCGGGGGATCAACGGGTTGAGCTCCGCCGTCGGCGCGCTCTCCGCGGCGCAGCGGCTCCAGGCCCAGCAGGGGTACGACCTGGCGAAGTCGACAGTGGACGCGTTGACCCTGCGCGCTCCGATCGCCGGCGTGGTGCAGCCGGGTGGCACTCGGGCCGGTGGCAGCCCGACCGGTGGTCTCGCCGGGCTGTTGGAGCAGGCCGGTGGTGCCCAGGCCGCCGGCCTCGACCCGTCCGTGCTGGCCCCCGGCCAGGGCGGGCCACCGGCCGGGGTCGACGACGCGGTAGCGGTCGGTGGCCGGGTCACCGCCGGCACACCGGTCCTGACCGTGGTGGACACCGGGCAGTTGGGGCTGCTCGCCGAGGTGGACGAGACCGACGTGCTGCTGGTCAAGGCCGGCGTGACCGCCACCGTCGAGTTGGACGCCGTCACCGGGGCCAGCTACGACGCCACCGTCCGCTCGGTCGACGTGCTGCCCACCAACTCCGCCCAGGGCGGGGTCACCTACCGGGTACGCCTCGCCCTGGGCGCCGGGAAGCTGGCCGAGGACGAGCCGGCGCCGACGCCCCGCCCCGGCATGAACGCGATAGTCCACCTGCGGGTACGCGAGGCCGCCGACGCGGTGACCGTCCCCGCCTCGGCGGTGTTCTCCGCCGACGGCCGCGACGCGGTCTGGGTGGTCCGCGACGGCAAGGCCGGGCGGGCGGCGGTGACAGTGGGCGTCCAGGGGTCCGATCTCGTGCAGATCCTCAACGGTGTCCAACCCGGCGACCGGATCGTGGTGCGCGGCACCGACCAGGTCCGTGACGGCCAGGAGGTGCGGTGACCGTCGCCCCGCCCGCGATCGAGGCGGTGGACGTGTCCCGGACGTACCAACTCGACGGGGTGTCCGTCGAGGCGCTACGCGGGGTGTCGCTGGTCGTGCAACCGGGGGACTACGTGGCCCTGGTCGGCCCGTCCGGCTCGGGCAAGTCCACCCTCATGCACCTCCTCGGCGGGTTGGACCGCCCCACCGGTGGCCGTCTGGTGATCGGTGGGCGGGACGTCAACACCCTGGCCCCATCGGAGATGGCCACCCTGCGCAACGAGACGATCGGTTTCGTCTTCCAGGCGTTCCACCTGCTACCGCGTACGTCGGCCGTGGAGAACGTGGCGCTGCCGCTGGTCTACCGGGGTGTGTCCGCCCGGCGACGGCGGGAGCGGGCGGCGGCGGTGCTCGGCCGGGTCGGCCTCGGGCACCGGCTGGACCACCGGCCCAACCAGATGTCCGGCGGCGAGCAGCAACGGGTGGCGATCGCCCGCGCGTTGGTCACCGAGCCGACCGTGCTCCTGGCCGACGAGCCCACCGGCAACCTGGACAGCGTCACCGGCGCGGCCGTGCTGGAGCTGCTGGAGCGGTTGAACGCCGAGTCCGGCGTGGCGCTGGTGATGGTCACCCACGACCAGGAGGTGGCGGCGCGTGCCCGCCGGCGGATCACCATGCGCGACGGGGTGGTCGTGGCGGACAGCGACGACCCGCTGTCCGCCCATGATCGACCGCCGTCCGTCGATCACGGTCGACCTGCGACACTGGTCCCCGCTCCCAGCGCGGAGCCCCGGTCCGCGTCCGGAAGCGGCCCGGGGCACCCACCCGGTGGCTCCGGTGGCGCCGCCGGAGCCACCGGGTGCCTTCCGCGCGAGGTCGAGCAGCGCGAGGCCGCTGCTGATCAGCCCGACATCGAGCCGCCCGGCGGCGCGACGTGAGGGTCGCCGAGGCGTGGCGGGTCGCGCTGGACGCCCTCCGCGCCAACCGACTGCGCAGCGCCCTCACCATGCTCGGGGTGATCATCGGGGTGGCCTCGGTCGTCCTGCTGGTGGCCATCGGCACCGGCACCAAACAGAAGGTCGAGCAACAGGTCGAGGGCCTCGGCTCCAACCTGCTGCTGGTCGTCCCCGGCCGGATCGAGGTGGGCAACGCTCCGGTGGTGTCGCCGCTGACCCTTCGCGACGTGGACGCCGTCACCCGGGTGGTCGGCGACCCGGACCGGGTGGCGGTCACCGTCGCCTCCGGGGCGACCGCCCGGGCCGGCAACCGCTCCGACTTCACCACAGTGCAGGGGGTGCTGGAGACCACCCCCGCGGTGTTCACCCGCTCCCTGGCCCGTGGTCGCTACCTCACCGGCACCGACGTGGACACCAGCCGACGCGTGGCGGTGCTCGGCGACTCGGTCGCCCGCGCGCTCTTCCCCGACCGGGACCCGCTCGGCCAGCAGGTGGCGCTGGCCGGTGTGCGGTTCCGGGTGATCGGCGTCTTCGCGCCCCTGGGGCAGAGCCTCGGCGTCGACCGGGACGACGAGGTGCACGTGCCGGTGACCGCCGCGCAGCGGCTCTGGGGCACCCAGCGGGTGGACGGCATCGCGGTCAAGGCACCCGACCGGGAGCGGATCGACGAGCTGGGCGAGCGGATCGTCGCCGAGCTGAACCGCCGCCACCCCGACACCGAGTTCAGCGCTGTCACGCAGCAGCAGATCCTCGGTGTGCTCGGCGACATCCTCGGCGTCCTCACCGGAGTACTGGCCGCCATCGCCGGCATCTCGTTGCTCGTCGGCGGCGTCGGTGTCTCCAACATCATGCTGGTCAGCGTCCGGGAACGGACCAGGGAGATCGGTCTGCGCAAGGCGGTCGGCGCGCGTCCCCGCGACATCGGGGTGCAGTTCCTGTTGGAAGCGGTGCTGCTCACCACGATCGGCGGGTTGACCGGAATGGCGTTGGGCGTGGGGAGCGCCCTGCTGGTTGACGCCCTGTCGCCGATCCCGGCCGCGATCACCTGGTGGTCGCTGGCGCTCGCGTTCGGCGTGTCAGCCGTGGTCGGCATCGTCTTCGGGGTCGTCCCCGCGCAGCGCGCCGGCCGCCTCGACCCGGTGGTGGCGCTGCGCGCCGAGTGAGCAGCGGCGGAACAGACGGGACGGCGGCCTCAGGTGGGCGGAAACCGGGAGCACGGATCGGGTGAACCGGTGAGGAGAAACATGATCAGTTGTACGAAGGGATCGCGCCGGTCACAACCGCCCCGCTACCGTACTGGTAACACGCGCGTCGTCGGCCCGGCCCGGAGCATCCGTCGGGTTGGCACGCGCCGGGCATGGGATGGGTCGGTGAGCCATGGCCGGGTCGCAGTCCGACGGACGGCTGTCGGAGGTCAAGTTCCTGACCGTTGCTGAGGTGGCGACGGTCATGCGGGTGTCGAAGATGACGGTCTATCGCCTGGTGCACAGCGGTGAGCTCACCGCCGTCCGGGTCGGCCGCTCATTCCGGGTGCCAGAGCATGCGGTGCACGAATATCTCCGGGGTGCTTTTCAGGAGACCGCCTGAGCCACCGCCCCGCCCTGCGAGTGCCACCTAACCGGCATCGACGGGGGCGCGTTGGTCCGGCTTACGCTCTCCGGCTACCCTGGAGCCCGACCGAGACCCCACAGGTGCGCCCCGCCGCCCAGACTGGTCCGGTCCGTTGTCCGCAAGCGGTCGCCGTCGCCACCTGCGTGGTGTCATCCGGTCCGCCCCGCACGTTGTATCGAAAGGCTGTCGTATGGGCTCGGTGGTCAAGAAGCGCCGTAAGCGCATGGCTAAGAAGAAGCACCGCAAGCTGCTGCGCAAGACCCGCGTCCAGCGTCGCCGTCTCGGCAAGTGATCGCCGCCGGGCTTACGCCCGGCGTTCGGCGTCACTTGCCTAACTGTCGATCTCCGGAGGCTCAGGTGATCAGGCCGTGGTCGTCCCGGCTCGGTCCTCCCTGCCGGGGTAGGTGCGTCAGATGACCCCCGGTGGCACCTCAGGTGCTCCGGGGGTCGTCGTCGTCACCGGGGTGGGCCGCTACCTGGGTGCCCACGTGGCGGCCCGCCTGGCCGCCGACCCTCGGATCGAACGGGTCATCGGGGTGGACGCCCCGGACTCGGGCACCGAGTTCACCGACCTGCTGGACCGGGTCGAACGAATCCGCCTCGACAGCGACTCGCTCGGCGGCCTCCTCGCCGATCTGGACGTCGACGCGGTGGTGCACCTCGCGCTGGTCAGCGCCCCCGACCAGCAGCACGGTGGTCGGTCGGCCATGAAGGACCAGAACGTCATCGGCACCATGCACCTGTTGGCCGCCTGCCAACGGGCACCCCGGCTGCGCAAGCTCGTGGTCCGCTCGTCGACCGCCGCGTACGGGGTCTCGTTCCGGGACCCGGCGGTCTTCACCGAGGAGACCGAACCGCGCGAGGTGCCACGCGGCGGGTTCGGCCGCGACATTCTCGACCTCGAGGGGTACGTTCGCGGCTTCCGCCGCCGCCGGCCCGACGTCACCGCGACGGTGCTGCGCTTCGCGCCGTTCATCGGTTCGACCGCCGACACCACATTGACCCGCTACTTCGCGCAGCCGTTCGTGCCGACCGTCTTCGGCCGTGACCCCCGTCTGCAGTTCCTGCACTTCGACGACGCGTTGGAGGTGCTGCACCGGTCGATCGTCGAGGACCATCCCGGCACCTACAACGTCGCCGGTCCGGGTGTGCTGTCGCTGTCGCAGGCGATCCGGCGGGCCGGCCGGGTGGCTGTGCCGGTGCTGGAACCGGGTCTCTCCGGTGCCGCGGCACTGGCCCGCACCATGGGCTTCGGCCGTTACGGCCTGGACCAGGTCGACCTCTTCGTGCACGGCCGCGTGGTCGACACCAGCCGGCTGGAGCAGGAGTACGGCTTCACGCCGCGCTCCACCGCCGAAGCGTTCGAGGACTTCATCCGCGCCCACCACGGTGGGGTGGTGGTCACCCGGGACCAGTTGGCAGTTGCCGAACAGCTCGTCCGGGACGGCATCCGACAGGTCCGCGCGGCAGTAACGGAGCGGGCACCGTGAGCGCGAGGAGTGAGCCGGGTTTGCGAGCCCCGCAGTCGCGAACCGAGGTGGCACTGTGACCGGGCCCGCGGAGGGACGTGACCCGCAGGGGGTCGGGCGTTTCGACGTACCGCAGCAGTCGCCCGCGCCGGACGCGGAGCCGGCGCGGCGTAACGGGCACCGGCCGGTCGCGCGGGTCGCGCCGACCCCGCCCCCGACGCCGCCTGCCGACGAGGTCGACACCGCTGCCACCGACGAGCCCGTCGCGAACGCGGGCGACCCCGCGGACGCTGGGATGTCGGGTGGCACCGAGCCGGCCGTGGCGGACCGGCCGGGGGACCACTGGGACAGCAAGGTCGCGAACGGTCTGGCGTTCCTGCGCCGGCGGCTCTCTGGTGACTACGAGGTCGACGAGTTCGGCTTCGACTCGGAGTTGACCGACGCGGTCTTCCACCCGCTGCTGCGGCTGCTCTACCGCGACTGGTTCCGCACCGAGGTCAGTGGTGTCGAGCATGTGCCGGTCGACGGGCCTGCCCTGGTGGTCGGCAACCACTCGGGGACTGTGGCGCTGGACGCGTTGATCCTCTCGGCGGCGCTGCACGACAAGCACCCCGCGCACCGCTACCTGCGGCTGCTCGGCGCCGACCTGGTCTTCCGGATGCCGGTGGTCTCCGAGATCGCCCGCAAGACCGGTGGCACTGTGGCCTGCAACCCGGACGCGGAGCGGCTGCTCGGCGCGGGTGACCTGGTCGGCGTGTTCCCCGAGGGTTTCAAGGGGATCGGCAAGCTCTACGCCGACCGGTACAAGCTCCAACGGTTCGGGCGGGGCGGTTTCGTCTCGGCGGCGCTGCGCACCGGCACACCGATCGTGCCGGTCGCCATCGTGGGTGGCGAGGAGATCTACCCGATGCTCGCCGACATCAAGCCGCTGGCGCGGCTGCTCAAGCTGCCGTACTTCCCGGTGACGCCGACCTTTCCGTGGCTCGGGCCGTTGGGCATGGTGCCGCTGCCGAGCAAGTGGCTGATCGAGTTCTGCCCGCCGATCCCCACCGCCCACCTGACCGACTCGGCGGACGACCCGCTGGTGGTGTTCAACCTCGCCGACCAGGTGCGGGAGACCATCCAGCAGACCGTGCACACGCTGCTGGAGCGACGGCCCGACCCGTTTGGCCCCTGAGCCGGCCAACACGACAGCCGGCCAACGCGACAGCGTGACGCGTGAGGTCAGCCGGCGCGACGGCGTCGCTGTAGGGCCAGGCCGGCGGTGACCGCGCCGGCGACCAACCCGGCTGCCGCTGTCGACGGCACCGCGATCTTCACCGCCCGCCGGCCAGTGCGGAAGTCCCGCACCTCCCAACCGTGCCGGCGGGCCTGACGCAGCAGGCTGCCGTCCGGGTTGACGGCCACCGCCCTGCCCACCGCGGAGAGCAGCGGCAGGTCGTTGGCGGAGTCGCTGTAGGCGGCGCAGCGGGTCAGGTCGAGCCCTTCCACCGCGGCGAGCTGGGTGACCGCCTCGGCCTTCGCCGGCCCGTGCATCAGGTCACCCACCAACCGCCCGGTGTACGCCCCGTCCAGCACCTCGGCCACAGTGCCGATAGCACCGGTGAGACCGAGCCTGGCGGCGATCACCCGGCCGATCTCCACCGGGGCGGCGCTGACCAGCCACACCCGCTGGCCGGCGTCCAGGTGGCGTTGTGCGAGTTGGTGGGTGCCGGCCCAGATCCGGGGAGCCATCATCTCGTCGAAGATCTCCTCCGCGAGGTGCTCCACCTCGTCGACCCGCCAGCCCTGCACGAAGGCCAGCGCGGCCTCCTTGGCCAGTGACATGTCACCCGCGTGTTCCCGGGCGAGCAGCCGGAACCGGAGCTGCTGCCAGGCGAATCGAGCCAGATCACCGGTGGTGAGGTAGTTGCGGGAGGCGAGCCCACGGGCGAACCAGTAGATCGACGCGCCCTGCATCATCGTGTTGTCCACGTCGAAGAACGCCGCGGCCGCCGTGTCCGGTGCGGTGGCCGGAGCCAGGTCGGTCTCCGCCCAGCCCGCAGTGTGCCCCTCGGCGTCGGTGCTGACCGTCACCTTACGGCTGCGCGCCACGCGACTCCCTTCCTCACCGGTACGACGGATGCCTCCCAGCGAGGGTATCCGCCGCAGACGGTCGACCGGCCGAGCACACAACGAACTGTGGCGCGGCCGGTCGGACGTGCGGTATAGGGATCAGCGGGACCCGGGGCAGGCCTTCGGATCGGGCCCGAGGGTGTCGCTGGTGGTCGGGGCCGGGAGGCCGCAGGCGATTGCCGCGCGCAGCGAGTCCGAACGTTCCCGGATGTCGTCCAGGAGGAGCAGCGACCGCTGGGTGCGTTCCCGGTCGGCGCGGGTGCTCCCGTCGAGCAGGCCGCTCACCGCGCGACGTTGGCTTGCGACGAAGGTGTTGAGGGTGTCCAGGCTGCCCGGCTCGGCCCGCTGCACCGCGGCGGAGGTGAGCAGGCGGACGCCCTGCCGGGTGTCGGCGTCCATGTCGTCGAGGACCGCGCTGTAGCCGATCCGGTCGCCGCGCATTTTGGCGGCTTCGCCGAGCCTGGTCCGGGCGAAGTCCAGGAAGAGCTGGCCGCGGCTGATGTCCGAGCTGGCCAGGGCGAGCTGGGCGCGTTCGGTCGAGCGCTTCATGCCGTAGAGCGCGTCGCCGGGCACCGCGTTCTCGCTGGCGGCGGAGATGCCGGAGACAGCGATGGCGCCGGCGGCGATGCCGACCAGGATCGCGCCCCGGGCTCGGGCCCGCCGCGCGGTGACCGCCGGTAGCAGCCGCCCGCGGGTCGTCGTGGTGGCCGCTTCGCTGGCTGCCGGGGCGGTGCCCAGCCCTTCCCGTTCGGCCGTCGCGAGCAGCATCGCCCGCAGGCCGGTCCGGAATTCCGGGTTCACCTCGACAGCCGGGGGATCGACGCTGAGTCGCTGGCCCACCGCTACGAGTGGCGCGAGTTGGGCGTCCACCCGCGATCGCACGTGGTGCCGCCGAGCCCCGTTGGCCTCGTCGAGAAGCTGCGCGAAGCGCTCGGCGCGCCGGCGGGAGAAGAGGATGTCGTCCACCGCAGGCACCTCCTCTCGCTGGTCACGGCCGGTCGGCCGCCGTCGTTGCCAGCGACCGGGCGGCAGTGTGACACCACGGAGGTGAGGTGCCGCCGGCGTACCGGTGGGACCTCGGTGCCCGGGCCTGCCGGGACCTCCACCGGTCGCACCCGGAGAAACGCGGCGGACCGGGCACGGGTTACGGGCCAGGCGGGGCGGAAATTACACAAAGTGATGGTTGTCACCGGGCTGCACCGGCTCTGAGCTGGGCAGACGTTGATCGACATCCATCGGTCTCTCGAAACAATCTACGGTTGGAAGCCGTCCGGGAGGAGTCGGGCCAGGGCGCGAACCGCCCGGTACTGGAGGGCCTTGATGGCGCCCTCGTTCTTGCCCATGGCGCGGGCCGTTTCGGCGACCGAGAAACCCTGGAGGAAGCGGAGAACGATGCACTCCTGCTGCTCCGGGTTGAGTTGCTTCACGGCGGTGAGCAGCGCGACGTTGGTGATGTGCTCCACCACCGCGGCCTCCGGGCTGCCCTCGGGGCCCCGGTCCTCCCGGTCGGCGTCGAGCACGTCGCCGGTGGTGACCTCCAGCCGGTACCGGCCCGACTTGAAGTGGTCCGCCACCAGGTTGCGGGCGATCGTCACCAGCCAGGCGCCGAGGTCGCGACCCTGCCAGGTGAAGCTGCCGATCCGCTTGAGCGCGCGCAGGAAGGTGTCCGAGGTGAGGTCCTCGGCGAGTTGGCGGTTGCCGACCCGGAAGTAGACGAACCGGAAGACAGTGTCCACATACCGGTCGTAGATCAGGCCGAACGCCTCGGAATCGCCGGCCTGGGCCCGCTCGATCAGCGTCCAGACCTCGGTGGCCGGGTCGGACGGGTCCGGGCGGCTCGGGAACCCGGTCGGGGTGGTGGCGGGTTCGGCCGGCACCGCCGGAATCACCGCCGCCTCCGCCGGCACCGCCGGAATCACCGCCGTCTCGCCCGCCGCCGGGTCGGTGGTCACCGCGGGTGTGTCGCTTCCCCGTCGGCCCTGCGCGGGCAACGGCCGGGGGGGTGCACCGACCCGGCCCCCGGGCGTCTTCGCGTTGCCGCCGGGCGCCGACGGGCGCGGTGTGGGTTCGTTGGTGTGTGGCCGACTGCGGATCCGCTGCGCCGCGCCGTCGCCCCGCACGGCGGTGCCGTGTGGATCGTCCAGCGGGGAACGGGCCGTGGGTCGCTCGTTGACGTGGGAGCGAGCCGGCTGACCGGTCAGGCCGAGCGGGCGTTCCGCGTAACCGAAGGTGGTCACCGTGCTGCCCCCGCCCCGTTGTCGGTCGGACGGGTCGGTCTGTGGGTCGTCGGGACGGGCCGACCGGGCTCCCGGTCGGGCAGAACGGTCGCGGGGATTGCCGACGGGCGGCAATTCCCCTGGAGGTGCTGGTCCAATGCGCTCACAGGCACGGGGGCCTCCTCGGGCTGAGGGGTGTCGACTCACGGCAAATGGGGTGACCCGACCCGAGTGATGATAGGGCCAACGTCACCCGCGCGTGGCAAGTCCGTTACACAAGGCGGAAGTATTTCCCGCTCCGTCGCACCAATGCCGGACCGGTTGTCCGTCGTGTGCGTTTGACTTTCCGTTCGCACGCTGTTCCACAATGGAATACCTGATCGGGGGCTTGTTGGACGTTCGGTCGGCCCGTCGCGTCGGGTGGTCGCACGGGCGCGCCGAAGCGCTTGTGGACGGCGTCGCCCGTCCCATCGGCAGGACCCGATCGGGCCGCCGATGGCACACGGCGCAGTCCCGTCGATGGGACTCTCGTGTGGTCGCCGCCCAGGCGCGGACCCACCCGTCGGGCGTGGCCTGTCGTCGCCCGCTGTGCCAGACTCGATCACCGTGCAGGACGCCTCGGTAAACCCCGCGCCGAACCTCGCCGACCGGGTCCGCCGGGCGGCTCACGACCGCGACGACCGGGCCGCGCTGCACTGGCGCGACCAGACGGTCAGCTGGTCCGACCTGGACGCCGCCGTGGACGCCGCCGCGCGCGGTCTGTCCGCCGCCGCCCCGCACACCGACCCCGGCGGTACGCCGCCACGCGTCGCGATCGCGCTGCCGAACACCATCGACTTCGTGGTCACCTGGCTCGGCGCTCTGCGGGCGGGATTGGTCGCCGTGCCGGTCAACCCCGGCCTCACCGCACCGGAACTGCGGCACGTGTTGTCCGACTCCGGCGCGTCGGTGCTCGTCGCCACCGACCAGGTCCGAAACCTCGTCGCCGACCTGACCGCCGAACTGCCCGCGCTCGTCGCCGTGCACAGCACGCCGCCGACAGCCGACTCACCCGGCCCGGCCCGCCCGCGCCGAGGCGGCACCGACCTGGCGGTACTGCTCTACACCTCCGGCACCGAGGGGCGACCCAAGGGGGCGATGCTCTCGCACCGGGCGCTGCTCGCCAACCTCCAGCAGGTCGACGGGATCGAACCGCCGGTGGTCGGGCCGGCGGATACTGTGCTGCTCGCGTTGCCGCTGTTCCACGCGTACGGGCTCAACTCGGGGCTCGGTGCCGTCATCGACAACGGCGCAACCGGGGTGCTGCTCGACGAGCTGGGCCCGACCGCAGGGCTGGACGAGATCGCCCGGCACCGGGTCACCGTGCTGGTCGGCGTACCGTCGATGTTCCTGACCTGGGCCGACGCCCCCACGGCCCGCGCGGCGACCGCGTCGGTGCGGGTGGCGGTCTGTGGCGCGGCGCCGCTGGAACCCCCGGTCGCGGCGCGCTTCACCGAGGCCACCGGGCATCAGGTGCACATCGGGTACGGCCTCACCGAGACCGCCCCGGTGCTGACCTCCACCCTGGTGGGTGGTGTGGCCAAGGCCGGCTCGATCGGCCGTCCACTGCCCGGGGTGGGGTTACGCCTGGTCGGCGCCGACGGGGTGGACCTCTGGCGCGACGGGCTTGCCGTCCCCGACGACGACCCGGACGAGCTGGACATCTCCGATATGACGCCGGGCACCGACCCGGGGCAGATCGTCGTGCGCGGCCCCAACCTCTTCGACGGCTACTGGCCCGACGGTCGGGGTGGGCCCGACGCCGACGGCTGGTGGGGCACCGGGGACATCGCCTACGCCGACGAGGACGGGGACCTCTTCCTGGTCGACCGGCTCGGCGAGCTGATCCTGGTCAACGGATTCAACGTCTATCCGCACGAGGTCGAGTTGGTGCTGGCCGGGCACCCCGAGGTGGCCGAGTCGGCGGTACTGGGTGTGCCGCACCCGCGGACCGGCGAGACTGTGCGGGCGTACGTGGTGCCGAAGCCGGGGCGACCGGTGACCAGCGACGACCTGCTCGCCCACTGCGCACGGAACCTCGCCCGGTTCAAGTGCCCGACCGCCGTCGAGATCGTCGACGCCCTGCCCCACTCGGCGATCGGCAAGGTACGCAAGACCCAGCTCCGGTCGGCGGCCCCGGCCGGAGCGTCCGCACCCGCCGACACCCGCACGGAGGTAACCGATGGCCACTGACGCCCGGCTCGCCCTGATCACCCGACCCGGCTGCCACCTGTGCGACGACGCCAAGGCGGCGCTCGACCGGGTGGTGGCGGTCACCGGCGACAAGTGGGTCGAGTGGGACGTCACCGGCGACGAGGGCCTGGAGCGGGAGTACGGGGACCGGCTGCCGGTGGTGATGCTGGACGGCAAGGAGCACGGTTACTGGCGGGTCGAGGAGGACCGGCTGCTGCGGGACCTGACCACGCCGCAGCTCTGAAACGGGGCCTAGGGTGCTCTGATGACCACTGCGCACCCGCACCTCGTCTGGGACTGGAACGGCACCCTGCTCAACGACCTCAGCCTGGTGGTGTCCGCCACCAACGTCGTCTTCGCCAGCCTCGGCGGGCCGACGGTCACCCTGGACGAGCACCGGGTGCGGTTCCGCCGACCGATCGCCGAGTACTACGCCGAGGTGCTCGGCCAGGCCGTCGACGACGACGAGTTCGGCCGACTGGACCGGATCTTCCACGACGCGTACCGCACCGGGTTGACCACCTGTGAGCTGGCCGCCGACGCGCGCACCGCGATGGCCGCCTGGCCGGGCGGCCAGAGCCTGCTCTCCATGTGGTTCCACGAGGAGCTGGTGCCGACCGTGCACACGTACGGGCTGACCGGCCACTTCGCCCGGGTCGACGGGCTGCGGGCCACTGTCGGCGGCGGCCGTAAGGCCGAGTCGCTCCAACTGCACCTGGCCGAGCTGGGCGTGGACGGCACCTCGGTGGTGCTGATCGGTGACTCCATCGACGACGCGGACGCGGCGACCGCTGTGGGCGGCCGGGCGGTTCTTTACACCGGCGGGTTCACCGACCCGGCCCGGCTGCGCGCCTCCGGTCACCCGGTGGCCGACACCCTCACCGACGCGGTGACCCTGGCCCGGCAGGTCAGTTTCGCAGATAGGTGAGGACGGCCAGCACCCGACGGTGCTGCTCGGTGTCCGGCGGCAGGGTGAGCTTGGTGAAGATGTTGCGTACGTGCTTCTCCACCGCCCCGTCGCTGACCACGAGGGCGCGGGCGATGGCGGTGTTCGAACGCCCCTCCGCCATCAACGCGAGCACCTCACGCTCGCGTGGGGTCAGTTCGCTCAGCGGGTCGTCGCGGCGGCGGCGGGCGAAGAGCTGACCGACCACCTCCGGGTCGAGCACCGTGCCGCCGCCGGCGACCCGGCGTAGGGCGTCCAGGAACTCGTCGATCGCCGCGACCCGGTCCTTGAGCAGGTAACCGATCCCACCACCGGAGCCGCCGGTGGTGGCGAGCAGATCATCGGCGTACGAGACCTCGACGTACTGGGAGAGCACCAGGATCGGGGTACGCGGCACCAGCCGACGGGCCTCCACCGCCGCCCGCAGCCCCTCGTCGGTGTGTGACGGCGGCATCCGGACGTCGACGATCGACACGTCGGGCTGGTGCTCCACCACCGCCTCGACCAGCGCGTCGCCGTCCCCGACGGCGGCCACCACCTGGTGCCCACTCTCGGTCAGCAGCCGGACCAGCCCTTCGCGGAGCAGGACGGCGTCGTCGGCGATCACGATGCGCATGGCTGTGTTGTCTACCACGTCGGGGCTGCCTTTCGGTGGTTCACAGCGGCAGGTCGGCGCGGACCTCGGTGGGGCCGCCGCTCGGGCTGACCACGGTCAGCTCACCGCCGGCGGCCCGTACCCGGTCGGCGATTCCGGCCAGACCGTGACCCTTGGCGAGGTGTGCGCCGCCCTGTCCGTCGTCACCCACCCTCACCTGGAGGTGGGCGCCGTGCCGGGCGACGGCCACCGTGGCCTCGGTGGCCCGGGCGTGCTTGGCGACGTTGGTCAACGCCTCGGCCACCACGAAGTACGCGGTGTTCTCCACCGCCGGGTCGAGCCGCCCGGCCGGGGTGCCGAGCTGCGGATCCACCTGTAGCTCGATCGGGACCAGCCCGCGGGCGGCAATGGCGGCCAGGGCGCTGGGCAGGCCCCTGTCGACCAGGATCGGTGGGGCGATGCCCCGGGACAGCGCCCGCAACTCGGCCAGCGTGTCCCGGGTCTGGGTGACCGCCTCGTCGATGGTCCGGCCGGCCGCCTCCGGGTCGGAGGCGAGCTGCATCCGGGCACGGCTGAGGTCCATCGCCAGCCGGACCAGCCGCTGCTGGGGGCCGTCGTGGATGTCGCGTTCCAACCGGCGCAGCGCGGACGCCTCGGCGGACACGGCGGCCCGCTTCTGCTCCTCCAGCACCGTGATCCGGTCCCGCATCTCGGCCACCCCGGTGAGCATGGCCTTGGCGAAGCTGGCCTGGAGCAGCGCGCAGCCCCGGACCACGATCGGCAGGGTGATCAGGAAGAACACCCCGAGCGCGGTGTTCAGGCCGATCCGGGCGGTGGTCGAGTCCCCCAGGCCGAGCAGTTGGGCCAGATCCTGGTCGCCCTCCCCGGAGGGGTGGGGCAGGGCCCAGTCGTACGCCCAGTAGAGCGAGCCGGCGATCGCGGCGGCCCACCACGCCACCGTCACCACGAAGGTGCCGACCGCCGCGATCAGCCGCAGGATGCCGTGTGCCAGGTCGAGCCAGGACTGGGCGTCCCGCATCGGCACGAAGATCCGCCGCCAGGCGTTCGCCCCCGCCTCGGGGAGTCGGTAGTGCGGGCGGATCCGCGGCTGGCGGAGCACCGAGGGCAGCCGCAGCCGCTCGACGTCGGCCAGCGCGCGGGCCGCGTACAGGGTGCCGCTGAGGATCGGCAGGCCGATCACGGTGACCACCAGGCCGACGCCGACCGAGAGGCCGACGATCAGGACGATGAAGCTGGCCAGCGCCAGGGGCAGGCCGAGCAGCACGTACCCGGAGTCGAGGAAGAGTTGGCGGGGGATGCTCGGCGCCAGAGTCGGTGGCTCGCTGGTGGCGGCAACGGCGGTCATGCCAAAAGGCTAGGCATCCGGACCTCCCGCCCCCATCCCGAAGCCCCGCCTCTCCTCCGTAGTGCTGCCCCTACCACCTGCGGGACGACCTCCGGAAGGCTCGGCGCGGGATTGGTCAGAGAAGTCGGGATTGAGCAATAATCGCCCGGGCGGCGCGCGGGCAGACCCGCCGGATCGATCTTGCGGAATGGAGGTGCTGGTGAGGTTGCGTGACGCAGCGGCAAGATCGCGATTTGTGCACGTCTTCACAAGCGCCTACGCTGTGACTCCGACGCGCCCTGCTAGCACAGCCGGCAACCTCGGTCGCCAGCGGGAGTCCATAAGCGGCCGACCAGCGGAGTTGGCCGAGGATCGCACCGCACGGAGTCTCATGAGTCAGCACCGTCACCCAGGCGCGCCCGGCCGCGCCGGTGCCGTACCAGCGCTCCCGGACCTGCCCGAGGCGACCGTCGCTCGGCTCCCGGAATACCTGCGCGCGCTGCACAACCTCGCCGACAGCGGGCACGAGACGGTCTCCAGCGAGGGCCTCTCCGCCGCTGCCGGAGTCAACTCCGCGAAGCTCCGCAAGGACCTCTCACACCTTGGCTCGTACGGCACCAGGGGAGTCGGCTACGACGTCGCGCTCCTGATCGAGCAGATCGAGTATGTGCTCGGGCTCACCCAACGACGGGCTGTCGCCCTGGTCGGCGTGGGTAATCTCGGTCACGCCCTGGCCGGCTACGACGGCTTCGCCAGCCGAGGCTTCCGGATCGCCGCACTGCTCGACGCCGATCCCTCCCGCGTCGGCGAGGTGATCAACGGCCTGGTCGTCCGGCATGTCGACGACCTACCCACAGTCGCCGCCGAGGAATCCCTCGCGATCGGCGTGATCGCCACCCCGGCCGCCGCCGCCCAGCAGGTCGCCGACCAACTGGTCGCCGTCGGCGTGACGAGCATCCTCAACTTCGCGCCGTGCGTACTCTCGGTTCCGGAGGGGGTCGACGTGCGCAAGGTCGACCTCGCCATCGAGCTGCAGATTCTGTCCTTCCACGAGCACCGCAAGGCATCGCTGACCGCGCTGCCCGCCACCGGCGGGTCCGCTCTCACCGCCCTGCCCGGCGGGTTCGCGGCCACCGACACCCAGGAGGCGATCGGCACGTGAAACTGCTCGTCGTCGGCGCGTCCTACCGGACCGCCCCGGTCGCCACGCTGGAGCAGCTGGCCGTGCCCCCCGCCGACCTGACCCGAACCCTGGACCGCCTGATCGCCCAGCCGTACGTCTCCGAGGCGGTGATCGTCTCCACCTGCAACCGGGTGGAGGTGTACGCCGCCGTGTCCGGTTTCCACGGCGGGCTCGGCGACGTCTGCGCCGTCCTGGCCGAACAGGCCGGCAGCCCACCCGCGGCGCTCGCCAGCCACCTGTACGTGCACTACGACACCGCCGCCGTGGACCACGTCTTCCGGGTCGCCACCGGCCTGGACTCGATGGTCGTCGGCGAGGCGCAGATCCTCGGGCAGTTGCGTGACGCGTACCACTGGGCCACCGGCGCCGACTCGGCCGGCCGCCTGCTGCACGAGCTGATGCAGCAGGCCCTGCGGGTCGGCAAGCGGGCCCACGCCGAGACCGGCATCGACCGGGCCGGCCAGAGCGTCGTCACCGCCGCGCTGGAGTTGGCCGCCGGGCACCTCGACGGCGACCTGGTGGGCCGCCCGGCCCTGGTGGTCGGCGCCGGCGCGATGGGCTCGCTCGGAGTGGCCACGCTGTCCCGACTGGGAGCCGGCCCGCTCACCGTCAGCAACCGGGGCGCCGACCGGGCCGTCCGGCTCGCCGAGTCGTACGGGGCGAGTGCCGCGCCGATGACCGAGCTGGCCGACACCCTCTCCACAGTGGACATCGTAGTGGCCGCCACCGCGTCCACCGAACCGGTCCTCACCCGTACGTTGGTCAGCGCCGCCCTGGCCGAACGGGACCCGGCCCGAGGTCCGCTCGTCCTGCTTGACCTGGCCGTCCCGCGCGACGTCGAAGAGGGCGTTGCCGAGCTGCCCGGCGTCGAGGTGATCGACATCGACCGGATGGCGGCGCTGCTCGCCGACGGTCCGGCCGCCGCCGACGCCGCAGCCGTCGAACGGATCGTGCTGAGCGAGGTGGAGGGTTTCCTCACCTGGCTGCGCGGAGCCGACGTGGCACCCACAGTGGCCGCGCTGCGCGGTCGCGCCGACGACGTCGTCACCGCCGAGCTGCGCCGGCTCGCCCAGCGCCGCCCCGACCTCGGCGACGACCTGCGAGCCGAGGTGGCCCGCACGGTGCACCGGGTCGTGCAGCGACTGCTGCACCAACCCACCGTCAAGGTCCGGCAGTTGGCCGCCGAGCCCGGCGGCGACCAGTACGCGGCCCTGCTGCGCGAACTGTTCGACCTCGAGGTCCCGCAGACCTCGCCGGTGGACACCGTTCCGGACGTGCTCACGCCCGACCTCGGCCTGCCGTTGCCCGGCACCGACCCGATGCCCCGGGTCGACACCGCCGAGCCGACCCCGCCCACCGGAGGTGCGCGATGACCGCCCCCCTGCGCCTCGGCCTCGACGTCGCCCGTACCCATCAGATCCTGCCGTTGCTCTCGCCGCTCTGCGGGACCTCGTCGGCCTCGGCC
>NZ_JBSFBM010000130.1:0-17343 GCF_053592955.1 Micromonospora sp. NPDC002411
GGCGACCTGACCGGTGGTGTCCTGTCCGGCACCCACGGTCAACTCGGCGGGGTCGTGAACTCCCTCGGTGTCAACGACACCCTGGGTGGGCTCGGCCTCGGGCACGGCGACGGCGTCGTCGGCGGTGTGGTCCCACCGCTCGACGTGCCGTCGGCGGTGGGCGGCGTGACGCACCAGGTGGACAGCCTCCTCCCCGGTGTCACCGGCACTGTCGGTGACGTGACGGGTGGGGTCACCGACGGTGTGCTCGGCGGCGACTCGCACGCCTCGTCCGATCACGGGCTGCTGGGTATCACCGGCGGTCTGCTCTGACCCGGATCTCCGGTCGGAGCGGGGGACCGGATCGCCTCGGGCGGTCCGGTCCTCTCCGGTTCCCCACCCGGCCCCTCTTGATAATTGAGCCGAAATCCGCACACTTGGTGCGGTGATGGCCGGGATCTGGTTGGACGTGCTGGACGAGATCGCGCGCACGTGCAGTGCACACGGTCGTGCTGACCTGCTCCAGACGGTGCGGCAGAAGCGTGCCCAACTGCTGGACCCGACGCTGCGCGTCCTCGTCATCGGCGAACCGAACCAGGGCAAGAGTCAGCTGATCAACGCGATCATCAACGCCCCGGCCTGCCCGGTCGGCGACGGCCGCACGACAGTGCTGCCGACCGTCGTGCGGCACGCCGAGGCCCCGTCGGCGGTGGTCGCGCAGGCTCCGGCGCCGGCCTCGGGCCGTCCCGCCGGCGCTGCCGAGGCGGTGACCGTCGAGCGAACGCCGGTCGCGCTCAACCAGGTCGCCGCGGGCGTGGCCGGAATGGTCGGTCGTCGTCCGGGCGGCGGCCCGGCGTACGTCGAGATCGGGGTGCCACGCGCCCTCCTCGGCGCCGGGATGGTGCTGGTGGACACTCCCGGCACCGACGAGGTCGCCGGTGTCGGCGGTGCCGCCCCGGTCGCTGCTCCGGCCCGCGCGGACGTCGTGCTGCTGGTCTCCGACTCCACCCGGGAGCTGTCGGTCGCCGAGCTGAACATGGTGCTGCACGTCATGCGGTCGCACCCGAACGTGGTCGTGGTGCAGAGCAAGACCGACCTGGTGGCCGACTGGCGTGCGGTCGCCGAACGTAACCGGCAACACCTGGTGGAGGCCGGCGTCCCGGTGACGCTGATCCCGGTCTCGGCGACCCTGCGACTGCGCGCCGCCGCGGCCGACGACCGTGGCCTCAACGCCGAGTCCGGGTTTCCCGAGCTGATCGCTCGACTACAGCGCGACCTGGCCGGCAAGGCCAACCACCTGGCCCGCGCATCGGTGCAGACGGTTGCCCGGACGGTCGTGGAGCAGTTGGCCGCTCCGCTGCGCGCCGAGTTGGCGACCCAGGAGACCGAGGAGCAGTCCGGGCCGATCTCCCGGTTGCACGCGGCGCAGCGCGAGGTCGACGAGCTGCGCAGGTGTTCCACCCGCTGGCAGAACACGCTCAACGACGAGATCGGCGACCTGCTCTCCGACATCGAGTACGACCTTCGCGACCGTACGCGGGAGATCCTGCGTACGGTGGACGAGGCGTTCGACACCGCCGATCCTCTGGTGGCCTGGGACACCTTCCAGGACTGGCTGGAGAGGAGCCTGATCGAGGCGGCCGAGGCGAACCGTGAGTGGCTGATCCAGCGCTGCGACTGGATCGCCCGCCGGGTGGCCGCCAACTTCAACAGGTACGGCTACGACGTGCTGCCGGCCTGGTCGATGTCCATGCCGGACGACATCGGCGAGCGGATGCCGGAGCTGCAACGGCCGATGATCGACAGGTTCACCACCGGCCAGAAGTTGTTCACCGGTATGAAGGGCTCGTACGGCGGCATGCTGATGTTCGGTCTGGCAACCACCCTGGCCGGGATGCCGATGATCAACCCGGTCTCGGTCGGCATCGGTGCGCTCTTCGGTGGCAAGAGCATCCGTGACGAGAGCAAGCAGTTGCTCCGCCGCCGGCAGGCGACCGTCAAGACCACCATCCAGCGCCACGTCGACGACGTCTTCGTCCGGATCAGCCGAGACTGCCGGGACGCTGTCCGCCAGGTGCAGCGGATGCTGCGCGACCACTTCACGGCGCTGACCGAGGAGCTGCAGGAGGCGATCGTCCAGTCGTTCCGCAGCGCGAAGCAGGAAGCCGACACCGATGCCTCCCTTCGCGAGCAGCGACAGCGCGAGATCCGGCTGAAGATGACCCGACTGGCAGCGCTCTACGAGCAGGCACAGCAGTTGACCGGCGTACGGTCCGCCCCGCTGCTGCTGGAACCGCAGACATGACGGTGGGGCTGCGCCTGGACGAGGCGGCGTGGGGCCTGCTGCACCAGGCCATCGGTCTCTACCAGGACGACCCGCGGGTCGTGGGGCAGTTGCGCAACCAGGTGGCCCGGCTGGAGCAACCACTGCGCATCGCGGTCGCGGGCCCATGGCGATCCGGCAAGTCGACAGTGGTCAACGCGTTGATGGGTGAGGAGGTCGCACCTGTCGAGCGGGCCGACGGCGTCTTCACCTGGTACGAGGACGGCCCGGTGCCACGCGCCACCGCGTACCCGTCGGGTCAGCCTCCGCAGGAGCTGGCGGTGGTGAAGTCGGCGACCGGCCTGCGGGTGGATCTCGGCTGGGACACCGGCGATCTACGCGACATCGTCGTGCAGTGGCCGACGCGGGCGCTGCGGCAGATCACGCTCATCGACACCCCGGCGGTCAACGGTGACGTCGAGCAGGGACGGGCGTCCCTGTTGGAGCGGGTGCTGAGGGACTCGGACGCGGTGTTGTACCTGACCCGGGACGGCCGCGACAGTGATCTGCGGGTGCTGGAGGCGGCCCGCGACGGCGCCGTCGGGCAGGCCGCCCCGGTCAACGTGATCATGGTGTTGTCCAGGGCGGACGAGACCGGGGGAGGTCGGATCGACGGTCTGCTCACCGCCCGCCAGCTCGCCCGGCGGCACTACCGTGATCCGAGGGTGAGCGCGCTCAGTGTGAACGTGGTGGCGTGCAGTGGGATGCTCGGCCTGGCGGGCAGGATGCTCGGCGAGTCGGACTTCGCGGCGCTCGCGGCCCTGGCCCGCGTACCCCGGGCGGAGCTGGACGCCCACCTGATCTCGGCCGATCGCTTTCTCCGGGGCGAGCTGCCGGTCCGGCTGGACACCGAGGTACGCGTCGCGCTGCTGGACCGGTTCGGGATCTTCGGTGTCCGGCTGGCGGCCACCCTGGTCCGAAGTGGATTCGACAGCCGGGTGAAGCTCTCCGCCGAGCTGATCCGGCGCAGCGGTCTCACCGAGCTGCGCGAGTCGGTGACCCGCTGCTTCATCGACCGCCGCGACGCGCTGAAGGCCCGGTCAGCGCTGGCCGCGGTGGAGACGTTGCTGCGGGCCGAACCCACCCGGGGTTCGGACGAGTTGGTCGGCGCGGTCGAGCAGATCCTCGCGGGTGCGCACGAGTTCCGGGAGTTGCGCCTGCTGGTGGCGTTGCGTAACACCCGGCTCGGGTTCGACGCTGAGCTGGCCGACGAGGCGCAGCGGCTGGTCGGGGGCAACGGGGTGGGCCTCGCCGCCCGGCTCGGTGTCGAGCACGAGGCGACCGCGCAGCGGCTCTGGGAGGTCGCCGCCGAGGCGCAGTGGCGGTGGCGGGACCGGGCCGAGGACCCCCTGCTTCCGCTGGCGCAGCGGCGCGGGGCGCAGGTCGTCGTCCGGAGCTGCGAGGGGATGATCGCCGAGCTGGTCGCGGGCGGTCGCTGAGCTGGGACGCGGTTCGGGGGCGGCCGTCACGGCCGCCCCCCGTCTGCTCAGCTCGGTTGATACGTCTGGCAGTCGGCGATGTCCTGGCCCGGGCCGACCCGGATGGACGGTGCGTGGCACTCCAACTCGGCGTTGTGCTGGCAGTCGCTGCGCTTGCAGGCCCCGACCTGGGCGATGACGCGGTCCAGCCCGCCCTTCGCCGAGGTGTCGATGAACGTGGCGCAGCTGGCGTTCTGCTGCCCGATGGTGATGGCGAAGGCGTGGCAGCCATCGTGGTTGTAGCCGCAGTCGGTGACTGTGCACTCGTGTACCCGCGGCATCTCCAGCATGTCGGTCATCGGCGTTCTCGCTTCCGTCGGTGGTGCGGGTCATCGCAGTACCCAGCACCGACGGGACAATTCGCGCTTTCTCGGGATATTTTGGCTAGGGCAGCCTTGCCTAACCCCTGAGCGCGAACGAGCGACCGTGTGGAGGGGCTCCGATCGTTCCGGGGCCTCCACGCGCGGATCCCGGCCCGAAAACCGTTATTCGATCTTGTGTTGCACAGTCGTCCCTGACCTGCGGAGATAACGCTCTCACGGATGGTGGGAGAGTCCTTGACGCGCCCGTCACCGGGACGCAACGATGCATTCACATGTCTCGTCCCACCACCGCCTGGCGTGATCGGCGCACGCCGTCCCCGCACCGCGAAAGGACCCCACTGTGCGCAGATCCCTGAGATCGTGGCTCGGCCTCGCGCTGAGCACGATCCTCGTGGCGGGCGGCATCGTCGCCGCGCCACCCACGGCCAGCGCCGCACCGTTCACCGTCCTGGTCTTCAGCAAGACCGCCGGGTTCCGGCACGGATCCATCACCCCCGGCATCGCCGCCATCCAGCAACTCGGCGCGGCCAACGGGTTCACCGTCGAAGCCACCGAGGACGCCGCCCAGTTCACCGACGCCAACCTGGACCGGTTCGCCGCGGTGATCTGGCTGTCCACCACCGGCGACGTGCTCAACGCCGCCCAGCAGGCCGCGTTCGAGCGCTACATCACCGGCGGCGGCGGGTACGTCGGCGTGCACTCCGCCTCCGACACCGAGTACGACTGGCCGTGGTACGGCGGGCTGGTCGGGGCGTACTTCGCCTCGCACCCGGCCGAGCAGACCGTCACCGTCAAGGTCGCCGACCAGGTGCACCCGTCCACCGCGGGGTTGCCGCAGCGGTGGAGCCGGTTCGACGAGCTGTACAACTACCGGACCAACCCCCGGGGCAACGTGCACGTGCTGGCCACGCTGGACGAGACCACCTACACCGGCGGCAGCATGGGGGCCGATCACCCGATCTCCTGGTGCCAGAACTACTCCGGCGGCCGAGCCTGGTACACCGGCCTGGGCCACACCGACGCGTCGTACAGCGAGGCGAGCTTCCGCCAGCACCTGCTCGGCGGCATCAGGACCGCGGCGGGGGAGGTCGACGCCGACTGCGGTGGCACCGTCAACAGCAGCTTCCAACAGGTGGAGCTGGCCAAGGGCGCGGCCGAGACCGGTGAGCCGATGAGCCTCACCGTCCTGCCCGACCGGGGCGTACTGCACACCTCCCGCAACGGCGTGATCCGGCACACCGACGCCAACGGCAACACCAAAATCGCCGCCACCCTGCCGGTCTACACCGGCGACGAGGAGGGCCTGCAGGGCATCAAGGCCGACCCCAACTTCGCCACCAACCGCTGGGTGTACGCGTTCTACGCCCCACCACTGAGCACACCCGGTGGTGGCGCACCGGCCACCGGCACCCCGGCCGACTTCGCCGTCTGGGAGGGCGTCAACCGGCTCGCCCGGTTCACCGTCAACGCGGACAACACCATCAACCTGGCCAGCGAGACGCTGATCCTCAATGTGCCGACCAGCCGGGGCATGTGCTGCCACGTCGGCGGTGACATGGACTTCGACGCGGCGGGCAACCTCTACCTGTCCACCGGCGACGACACCAACCCGTTCGACTCGGCCGGCTTCACCCCGATCGACGAGCGCGCCGGACGCAACCCGGCGTTCGACGCGCAGCGCACCTCGGCGAACAGCAACGACCTGCGCGGCAAGGTGCTCCGGATCAAGCCGAGCGCGGCCGGCGGCTACACCATCCCGTCCGGCAACATGTTCGCCCCGGGCACCGCGCGGACCCGTCCGGAGATCTACGCGATGGGCTTCCGCAACCCGTTCCGGATGAGCGTGGACAAAGCCACCGGCATCGTTTACCTCGGCGACTACGGTCCGGACGCGGGCACCGCCGACCCGAACCGGGGCCCGGCGGGCAACGTCGAGTTCGCCCGCATCGACCGGCCCGGCTTCTACGGCTGGCCCTACTGCACCGCCCGCAACGACGCGTACAACGACTACACCTTCCCGTCCGGACCGTCCGGGGCGAAGTTCAACTGCGCGGGCGGGCCGGTGAACAACTCACCCAACAACACCGGCATCACCCAGCTCCCGCCGGCCGTCCCGGCCTGGTTGCCGTACGGCGGCTCCGGTTCGCCGCCGGAGTTCACCGGTGGCGGCCTGTCGCCGATGGGTGGCCCGGTCTACCGGTACGACCGCACCAGCACCTCGCCCGTGGCGTTCCCCGAGTACTACGACGGGACCTACTTCGCCGGTGAGTTCGGTCGCCGCTGGATCAAGAACATCAAGCTCGACTCGACCGGCCAACCACTGAAGATCAACCCCTTCCCGTGGACCGGCACCCAGGTGATGGACATGGAGTTCGGCCCCGACGGCGCGCTCTACGTCCTCGACTACGGCACCGGCTGGTTCAACGGCGACGCGAACTCGGCGCTCTACCGCATCGAGTACGCCCGCGAGGGCCGGGCGCCCGTCGCGAAGGTGTCCGCCACCCCGACCAGTGGCACCGCGCCGCTGACCGTGGCCTTCTCCTCCGCAGGCACCCTCGACCCGGACGGGGACCCGTTCACCTACGCCTGGGACTTCGACAACAACGGCACCACCGACTCGACGGCGGCGAACCCGAGCTTCACGTACACCACCAACGGGACCCGCAGCCCGACGTTGACGGTCCGGGACACCACCGGCAAGACGGCGACCGCGAGCGTGGTGGTCACGGTCGGCAACAGCGCCCCGGTGGTCACCGTGAACACCCCGTTGAACGGGCAGACCTTCACCTTCGGGGACGCGGTGCCGTTCACCGTCACCGTCACCGACGCCCAGGACGGTGCGATCAACTGCACCCGGGTCAAGGTGAACTACGTCCTCGGCCACGACTCGCACGGCCACCAGCTCGGCAGTGTGCAGGGCTGCTCCGGGGTCATCCAGACCTCGGCCGACGGCGAGCACGACACCGCGGCGAACATCTTCGGCATCATCGACGCCGAATACACCGACCTGGGCGGCGGTGGTCAGCCCGCGCTGACCACGCACACCCAGGCCGTCCTGCAACCTCGGGTACGGCAGGCCGAGCACTTCGGTGACTCGTCCGGCGTCCAGATCGTGGCGGGTGCGGCCGGGCACGGCGGCGCGGCGGTCGGCTACATCGACAACAACGACTGGATCTCGTTCCGCCCGTACAACCTGACCGGCGTCCAGTCGTTCAGTGCCCGGGTCGGCGCGCCGGCCGGCGGCGGTGGCACGTTGGAGCTGCGGGTGGACTCGCCCACCGGCCCGCTGGTCGGCTCGGCCACCGTCACCTCCACCGGCGGGTACGCCACCTTCGCCACTGTCACCGGAGGGATCACCGCTCTCACCGGCACCCGGACCCTGTTCCTGGTCTTCAAGGGCACTGGCCCGTACTTCGACATCGACGAGTTCACCCTCTCCACCAGCCCCGGCGGACCGGGGCCGGACCCGGACCCCGACCCGGATCCCGAGCCGGGTGCGAACCTGGCCCGGGGCAAGCCGGCGCGAGCGTCCAGCTTCGAGGGCGCGTACGGCGCGGCCAACGCGTTCGACGGCGTGGCCGGCACCCGCTGGGGCAGCGCGTTCAGTGATCCGCAGTGGATCGACGTGGACCTCGGTGCCACCTACGCGATCAACCGGGTCAAGCTGACCTGGGAGGCGGCGTACGGCAGCGGCTACCAGATCCAGACCTCCCCGGACGGCGTCAACTTCACCACGATCCGCACGGTGACCGGCGGCGACGGCGGAGTGGACGACCTGACCGGGCTCACCGGCTCCGGCCGGTACGTCCGACTCCTCGGCACCACCCGGGGCACCGCCTGGGGCTACTCGCTGTTCGAGTTCGAGGTGTACGGCGGCACCGGCGGCCCGACCGGACCGACGGGCAACCTGCTCCTGAACAAGCCGACGACGACGTCCAGCAACGAGGGCGTCGACGTGACGGGCGCCCAGGCGGTCGACGGCAGCCTCACCACCCGCTGGTCGAGCACCTTCTCCGACCCGCAGTGGATCCGCGTCGACCTCGGCAGCCCGACCGCGATCGGTCGGGTCAAGCTGAGCTGGGAGGCGGCGTACAGCAGCGCGTACCAGATCCAGACCTCGAACGACGGCACCACCTGGACCACTGTGAAGTCGGTGACCGGCGGCGACGGCGGAGTGGACGAACACACAGCGCTCAACGCCAACGGTCGCTATCTGCGGATCAACGGCACCGCCCGGGGCACCGGCTACGGCCATTCGCTCTGGGAGGTGGAGGCGTACACCAGCTGAACCACCACCACCGACGTGGCCGGCACGGGTCTCCGTGCCGGCCACGTCCGTCCCCGCGGGTCAGTCGTCGGCGACGGACACCGGCTCCGAGCCGATGCAGCGCACCTTCAACTCGTACTCCCGGGTCGGCCCCTGGAACGTGACCTCGACGTCGTCGTCCGGGCCCCGGTCCACGTCCCGGACCCGGTAGCCCTGGGCGGGGGCCCAGGACACGAGGCGTACGCCGCCGGTGCCGCACTCGGCCACGGCCGTGCCGCCGTCGGTGGCGAACCCCCGGCGGACCCCGGAGCTGGCGCTCGGCGCGGCGCTCGTGCCCGGTGCGGTGGAGGCGGCACCGGTCGTGCCGGTGGGCACCGGTTCCGGTGCGGCGAGCGCCCGCTCGATCTCGGCTTCGCTGCGCACCCCGCCCGGGGTGCCGGTGATGCTCTCGCCCACCAACCGGATCGCGCCCAACCCGATCAGGGTTGCCGCGGCGGCGGTGGCCACCCACCCGGTGGCGACGAGGATCGAACGACGGCCCATGCTCCGACTATCCCCGATCAATCGTTGTCGTCGGCACATGCGGAGGCTAAGGCACGGTTAACGTGCGTCTCGCCGGCAGCGGAAGCGGTTAGCCTGCCACCTGTGGCCCGCCTGCTGCTCATCGAGGACGACCTGACCATCCGTACCCCGCTGATCCGTGCCCTCCGGGAACGCGGCCATGCGGTGGCCGCGGCCTCGACCGCGATGGCCGGGCTCCGCGACGCGCTGGAGGACCGGCCCGACCTCGTCGTGCTCGACCTGGGCCTGCCCGACCTGGACGGGCGTGAACTGCTGCGGATGCTGCGCGCGGTCAGCTCGGTACCGGTGATCGTGGCCACCGCGCGCGACGACGAGACCGAGATCGTGCGGGTGCTCGACGCGGGCGCCGACGACTACGTGGTCAAGCCGTTCACCGCGGCGCAGCTTGACGCGCGCGCCCGGGCGGTGCTGCGCCGGGGCCCAGCCGGCGCCGACGCGCAGGAGGCGGCGCTCGTCGTCGGTGGGCTCCGCGTCGACCCCCGGGCCCGGCAGGTCACCCTGGACGGGGTGACTGTCGAGCTGACCCCCCGCGAGTTCGACCTGCTGCACCACCTGGCCGGCCGACCCGGCCAGGTGGTCACCAAACGTGAGCTGCTCACTGAGGTCTGGCAGATCCCGTACGGGGGCGCGGACAAGACCGTCGACGTGCACCTGTCCTGGTTGCGTCGCAAGTTGGGGGAGAACGCACAGCAGCCTCGCTACCTGCACACCGTGCGCGGGGTCGGGGTCCGCCTCGAAGCGCCGGCGGCGCAGCCGTGAGGGCACGTCTCGCGCTGCTGGTCGCCGCGGTCAGCGTGCTCACCCTCGTCGCGTTCCTGGTGCCGCTGGCGTTGCTGGTCCGTACCGTCGCGGAGGACCGGGCCACCGTCCGGGCCACCGCCGACGCGCAGAGCCTGGTGCCGGTGGTCGGCACCGCCGACGCGGCGACCATCCGGCTCACCGTGGAGCAGCTCGCGGCGGAGTCCGGACGGCCGGTGAGCGTCTTCCTGCCGGACGGGACGGTGCTCGGCGCGCAGACCCCTCGTACCCCGGCGGTGGCGCTGGCCGCGCGCGGGCAGAGCCTCACCGGGGAGTCGGCGGACGGCCGTGAGGTGGTCATCGCCGTGCAGGGTCGGGCGGACGGCACCGGCGTGATCCGGATCGCGGTGCCGCAGCACGAGTTGACCGCCGGGGTCACCAGGGCCTGGTTGGTACTGGCGCTGCTCGGCGTGATCCTCGTGCTGATCGGGTTGCTGGTCGCCGACCGGTTGGCGCGCACCCTGGTCCGCCCGATCAGCGACCTCTCCGCCGTCTCCCACCGTCTGGCCAACGCCGAGTTGGACGCCCGGGTCATCCCCGCCGGCCCGCCCGAGCTGCGCGAGGTGGCCGGCGCGCTCAACCATCTCGCCACCCGCATCCAGGTGCTCCTGGTCCAGGAGCGCGAACAGGTCGCCGACCTGTCGCACCAGTTGCGTACCCCGCTGACGGCACTGCGGCTGGAGGCGGAGTCGTTGCGCGACCCGGACGACGCCGCCCGGATCACCGCGGCGGCCGACGGTCTCGAACGCGCGGTCACCGGGCTGATCCGACAGGCCCGGTGGCGTCACTCACCGGCGGCCCAGCCGGCCGTGGCGGACGCGGCGGCGATCGTCGCCGACCGGGTCGCGTTCTGGTCGGTGCTGGCCGAGGACACCGGTCGGGCCGTCACCCTCGATCTGGCCTCCGGCCCCCTCCCGGTCGGTGTGGCCGCCGACCATCTGACGGCGGCCGTGGACGCGCTGCTCGGCAACGTCTTCGCGCACACCCCCGACGGCACGCCGTTCGCCGTCGGGCTCGCCCGCGACGCCGGGGAGGTGGTCCTCACCGTCGCCGACGAGGGTCCGGGCATGCCGGCCGGTGCGGTCCAGCGAGGCGCGAGCGCGGCCGGGTCGACCGGTCTCGGCCTGGACATCGCCCGCCGCGCCGCGCAGGCCGCCGGCGGTCGCCTGGACCTGCGTGCCGGTCCGGGCGGCGGGGCGCAGGTGCTGCTGCGGCTCGGGCCGCCGGTGTCGTTGCCGGAGGCATAGCCGCCGCGGTGCCGGGTAGCTGCCAGTCATGGCGCGGTATACGAAACCCGAGCTCAGAGAGCAGATCAAGGAAGAAATCAAGGCTTCCGACAAGGGCGGCAGGCCGGGGCAGTGGTCGGCGCGAAAGTCGCAACTGGTCACGCAGGAGTACAAGAGGCGCGGCGGGGGATTCCTGGGCCAGAAGGACGATCGGCAGAAGGCTCTGCAGCGCTGGGGCAACGAGAAGTGGCAGACGAAGGAGGGTGACACCCGAGCGCGCAAGGGCGGCACGACGAGCCGTTACCTGCCCAAGAAGGCCTGGGACGAGATGTCGGAGAGCCAGAAGCGCGCTACCGACACCAAGAAGCGCGAAGCGTCCCGGACCGGTAAGCAGTACGTGGCCAACACCGGGCCGGCCAAACGAGCGCGGCGAGACGCCACGACGGCCGGCCAGATGACAGAGATGTCGGTAACCGAGGCGGTCAAGCTGGTCCGCGGCCTGGACACGCGACAGCTCAAGACCGCCCTGCGTAACGAACGAGCCAGCAAGGACCGCAAGACGCTCGTCCAGCGGCTCGAAGCGGAACTCAACCGGCGGGGCTGACCCGGCCGTCGACGCCTTAACCGGGCCTTAGTGTTCGGACAGCGCGCTGCTATCCCAGTTCAGCCGATCCTCGAAGTCGACAACCGAGGAAAGGTGGACACCACGATGAAGCGCACCAATCTGCTTCTGGCGTCGGTCGGCGGTTCGGCGGTGCTGGCGGTGGCCGGGGTCGCGCTGGGCGTCAACGCCGCGAACGACTCGCGGTCGGGCGGCACGACCCTCGCCGCGGCGACCGTCGCCCCGACGCCCACGGACGCGCCCGGTGCCAGCGGTTCGCCGTCGGCCAGCGGTTCGCCGTCGGCCGACACCCCATCGGGTACGCCGTCGAGCGGCGCTCCGTCGAGCGGTCCGCCGGCCGGTGGTGCTCCGGCTGGCGGCGCGGTCGACGAGAAGCGGGCCGGTGAGATCGCGCTCGCCAAGGCCGGTGGCGGTCAGATCACCGAGGTCGAGGCCGAGCAGGAGAACGGCCGGCCGGTGTGGAGCGTCGAGATCGTCGCGGGCGACACCGAGCACGAGGTGGACGTCGACCGGGACAACGGCTCGGTGGTCAAGGCTGAGCAGGAGCCGGTCGACGACGCCGACGACAAGGACGACGACGCCGACGACAAGGACGACGACGCGGACGACAAGGACGACGACGACTGACCGTCTGATGCCGTCGCCCGCCCTGGGGCTCATTCAGGGCGGGCGACTGGTCGTTCGCCGCCCGCCCTGGTGCTCGCTCCGGGTGGGCGGCGGCAGGGCTTCGGGCGGGCTGGCTCAGACGGCGACGCGTTGCTCCTGGACGGCCGGCTGGTCCTGGGCGAACTGGGTGCTGTACAACTCCTGGTACCGGCCACCGGCGGCGAGCAGGTCGCTGTGCCGCCCCCGTTCGACGATCTGCCCGTCCTCGACGACGAGGATCTGATCGGCTGCCCGGATGGTGGAGAGCCGGTGCGCGATGACAACGCTCGTCCGGCCGGTCAGGGCTTCGGCGAGAGCATCCTGGACCGCCGCCTCCGAGGTGGAGTCGAGATGCGCTGTCGCCTCGTCGAGGATGACCACGCGCGGGCGGGCCAGCAGCAGCCGCGCGATGGTGAGCCGCTGCCGCTCACCGCCCGACAATCGGTAACCGCGTTCCCCGACGACGGTGTCGAGCCCGTCCGGGAGCGAGCGGATCAGCTCGTCGAGCCGGGCCCGCCGCAGCACGTCCCACATCTCGTCCTCGGTCGCGTCCGGGCGAGCGAACACCAGGTTGGCGCGGATGCTCTCGTGGAAGAGGTGCCCGTCCTGCGTCACCACGCCCAACGCCGTCCGGATCGATTCGGCCGACAGGTCGCGTACGTCGACGTCGGCGAGCTTCACCGCACCGTCCTCGACGTCGTACAGGCGTGGCACGAGCTGCGCGATGGTCGACTTGCCCGCCCCGGAGGAGCCGACGAGCGCGACCATCTGCCCCGCCTCGGCGCGGAACGACACACCGTGCAGCACTTCCTCGCCGCCGCGCGTGTCGAGCTTCGCCACGTCCTCCAGGGACGCGAGCGACACCTTGTCCGCCGACGGGTAGCCGAACCGTACGCCGTCGAACTCCACAGCGACCGGTCCCTCGGGGAGGGGCCGGGCGTCGGCCTTGTCGAGGATCAGCGGCTTGAGGTCCAGGACCTCGAACACCCGCTCGAAGCTCACCAGCGCGCTCATCACCTCGACCCGGGCGCTGGCCAGCGACGTCAACGGCGCGTACAGGCGCGACAGGAGCAGTGCGAGGGCGACCACGGTCCCGGCGTCGAGGCTGCCCCGTAGGGCGTAGAGGCCGCCCAGCCCGTACACCAGAGCCAGCGCCAGCGAGCCGACAACGGTGAGCGCGGTGATGAAGACCCACTGGAGCATTGCGGTACGGACGCCGATGTCGCGGACCCGTCGGGCCCGTGCGGCGAACTCGGCGGACTCCTCGGCCGGCCGCCCGTACAGCTTGACCAGCGTGGCGCCGGGCGCGGAGAACCGTTCCGTCATGCGGGTACTCATGGCGGCGTTGTGCTCGGCGGCCTCCCGCTGCAACCGGGCGAGCTTCGACCCCATGCGTCGGGCGGGTAGCACGAAGATGGGCAGCAGGATGAGCGCCAGCACCGTGATCTGCCACGAGAAGGTGAGCATCACGGCCAACGTCAGGATCAGCGTGACGGTGTTGCCGACCACGCTCGACAGCGTGTCGCTGAAGGCGCGCTGCGCGCCGATCACGTCGTTGTTCAACCGACTGACCAGCGCACCCGTGCGGGTCCGGGTGAAGAACGCGACGGGCATGCGTTGGACGTGGTCGAAGACCGCCGTCCGGAGCTGCACGATCAGCCCCTCACCGATGCTCGCGGACAGGAACCGCGTCACCAGACCCAGGCCGGCCTCGGCGAGCGCGATCAGGGCGATCAGCACCGCCAGCCGGATCACGACGTTGCTGTCGGCGCCGTCCACGATCGCGTCGACCACCCGCCCGGCGAGAATCGGCGCCGCGACCGTGAGGACGGCTGTCACCACGCTCAACAACAGGAACCTGACGATCAGCGGACGGTGTGGCCGCGCGAACTGCGCGATGCGCTTCAACGTGACGCGGGACAGCGGGCGCTCGTCCCGTGCGTTCATCGCGTGGTGCAGGGACGTCCACGCGGCAAATTCCATGCTCATGCATTACCTCCGATATCGGAGGTTAGGACCTCATCCGAGCTTGAGGTCAAGTCATTTCGCCGGGCGGGGATGCGCGCCGACCTCCGACCCGACCGTTCCGCGCAGACAAGCGGGCCCACCCGAGCCGCCATACTGTCGGTCATGGACGTGCGCGGCGACGACGGGTGCCGCCTGTGGGTCGAACAGGCCGGCACGGGGCCGCCGCTGGTGCTCTGTCACGGCGGTCCGGGCCTCTGGGACTATCTCGGCCCGCTGGCCCGGCTGCTCGACGGGCACGCCCGTACCATCCGCTGGGACCAGCGCGGGTGCGGACGCTCGCAGCGGCGCGGACCGTATCGCCTCGGCCGCTTCGTGGCCGACCTCGACGCGGTACGAGACCAGGTGGCCGGACCGCGAACGGCTGTGTTGGGTCACTCGTGGGGTGCACACCTCGCGTTGCGGTACGCCATCGAACACCCCGAGCGAGTCAGCCATCTGATCTACGTCTCCGGGACCGGGATCGACCCCGATCACGGCTGGCACCCGCACTACAAGCGGAACCTGAGGCTGCGGCTCGGGCCTCAGCTGGACCGGTGGGAGGCCCTCAGCGCCCACGCCCGCACACCTGCGGAGGAACGTGAGCGGGCGGTACTCCAGTGGTCGGTCGACTTCGCCGAGCAGGGCACCGCACTACACCACGCGGAGAGGATGGCCACGCCATGGCTGGGCATCAACCACGAGTGCAACCAGGCCCTCAACGCGGAGTTCAGGCAGGAGCTCAGCAACTCCGACATGGCCGGGCGGTGCCGGGCGCTGGACCTGCCCGTGCTGATCATCTGTGGCACCGAGGACATTCGTCCCCGCTGGGCCGTCGACTCGTTGCACCACGCGTTGGCCAACAGCCGACGTGTGAGCCTTGCCGGAGCCGGCCATCTGCCGTGGGTCGAGAAACCGGACGACTTCCGTCGAGCGGTGACTGACTTCCTGAAGCAATAGGGCCGCCAGAATCTGAGCCGCTGACCGTGGCTCCCAGATCCGCGAAAGCGCCGATCCAAGGGGCTGTCCTACCGATCATGAGCTCTGCGAATCGTCCGGGGCAGCGCGACATCCAACCGGATGCCATAGTGCCGCGATGAAGGCGGACCTGCACAGTTACTTGAAGGGCGGCCGCGACGCGCTGCTGTGGAAGCTCGACGGGCTCAGCGAATACGACATTCGCCGCCCGTTAACCCGGACCGCTACCAACTTGCTCGGTCTGGTGAAGCACTCGGCGGCCATGGAGATCCTCTACTTCGGCGTCGTGTTCGGCCGGCCGTTCGAGCAGGAGCTGCCGTACGTCGGCGACGGAGCAGAAACCAATGCCGACATGTGGGCGACCGCGGATGAAACCCGCGAGGAGGTCGTCGCACTGTACCGTCGCGCGATCGCCCACGCCGACACCACCATTGCAGCTCTTGCGCTGGATGAGGTAGGCCGCGTGCCGTGGTGGGGCGATGCAGCGGTCACGTTGCACCACGTCGTGGTCCACGTCATCGCGGAAACACAACGGCACGCCGGCCACGCTGACATCGTGCGCGAACTCATCGACGGCGCGGCCGGACTGCTGCCCAGGAACGGCAATCTGCCCCCCGCCGACGAGTCATGGTGGCTGGACTACCGCCAGCGAGTGGAGCAGGCTGCCCTCGATGCCAGCAAACGCAGCAACTAGGTTCTCTGTCGATCATGGAAGCCAGATGATGGCGGCGATGAGGACGAGGCTGGCGCGGTAGAGGGATGTGCGTTTGGCGTATCGGGTGGCCAGGTCACGCCACTGCTTGAGCCGGTTGAAGCAGCGTTCCACGACGTTGCGCCTGCGGTAGACCGCCTTGTCGAAGGCCGGTGGTCGCCCGCCCGCGCTGCCCTTGGCGGCCCGGCGGGCGACCTGGTCCGACCGTTCGGGGACGACGTGCCGGATCCCTCGCTGCCGCAGGGCTCGACGCGTCGAGTCATGCGCATAGCCCTTGTCGGCGATCAGCACCTCGGGGCGCTTGCGGGGCCGGCCGGGTCCGGGTTCGTTGACCCGGATCGCGTCGAGCAACGCCAGTAGTTGGGGGTTGTCGCCGGCCTGGCCCGGGGTGAGCAGGATCGACATCGACCGACCACGACCGTCGACGGCGAGGTGGATCTTCGTGCTCAGCCCTTCACGGGATCGGCCGATGGCCTCACCATCTTGCGCACCAGGTGTCGCCGCACTTGTCGCAGAGCCCCTTTTTTTGCGGGCGCCAGCGGCATGCTGGTGCGCCCGCACGATCGACGAGTCGATGCTGATCGTCCACTGCACCGGTGTGCCGTCGTCGTGGACTTGCGCCGCGGCCAGGATCCGATCCCACGTGCCGTCGGCCGTCCAGCGACGCAGCCGTTCGTGGCAGGTCTTCCACGGCCCAAAGCGATCCGGCAGGTCACGCCACGGCGCACCCGTGCGCAGCTTCCACATAATCCCGTTGATCACCTGCCGAGGATCCTGCCACCACCCCCGAGCACCGCCCGGTTCCGGCAACAGCGGCGCGATTACCGCCCACGCCTCATCGGTCAACTCACCACGACGCACCACCGGCACATCGTCAGCGATCAACCACTACAAGATCGGCAGGACACGCCCTAGACGGACTGGCTCGTCGACCGGCAGGCTGCCAGTCTTCGTGGGCCCTTCTACGTTCGTCGGTGGTAGTGGTTGCGGCGCGGAATTTGGTCGGGGTCGAGCCAGGCCGGTGGCACGAACTCCGGATTGCCGTCGTCGCCGAGCCGCACCGTCCACTCGCTGTGGTGGATGTGCCGGTGGTGGTGGCCGCAGAGCAGCACGGCGTTGTCGAGGCTGGTCGGGCCGCCGTCGGCCCAGTGGTGGATGTGGTGGGCGGCGCACCAGCGCGGCGGCCGGTCGCAGCCCGGGAACGCACAACCGCCGTCGCGCAGCACCAGAGCCCGACGCAGCGGCCCGGTGACGAGTCGACGTTGTCGACCGACGTCGAGGACCTGGCCTGCGCCGCCGAGGACGGCGGGCAGGATGGTGGCGTCGCAGGCCAGTCGGCGCACCGTGTCGGGGGTGAGCTGCAGGCCGATGTCCAGTGCGCCGCTGCCTAGCTGCCGGGTCAGCCC
>NZ_JBSFBM010000131.1:0-17331 GCF_053592955.1 Micromonospora sp. NPDC002411
CCTGCTGGGGCGGCTCGCCGACTCCGGCGCCGGGCTGCTGGTGGCGGTGCTCGACGCGATCGCCGACGGCACCGCGCGGGCCGAGCCCCAGCCCGCCGACGGGGTGTCGCTGGCACCGAAACTGACGGTGGACGACGCCCGGGTGCGCTGGGGCGACCCGGCTTTCGCCGTGGACCGTCGGCTCCGGGCCTGCACCCCGGCCCCGGGTGGCTGGACCACGTTCCGAGGCGAGCGGGTGAAGCTCGGCCCGGTCGTGCCGGAGCCCGACGGCCCGGAGTTGAAGCCGGGGGAGTTGCTGGTGGAGAAGTCCCGGGTGCTCGCCGGCACGGCGACCGTGCCGGTGCGCCTCGGTGAGGTCCGTGCCGCCGGTAAGCGGGCGATGGGTGCCACCGACTGGGCGCGCGGCGTCCGCGTCGGCACCGGCGAGGAGTTCGCGTGACGGCCCCGGAGGGGACGCGTCCCACGCGCTCGGGTCCGCCCTCGGGTCGTGGCGGGGACCGCCGGCCGGTCCGGCCGCCGCTGGACCGACCGCGTCGTGCCGCGTACGAGGCGGTGGCGGCGGTGCACCGCGACGACGCGTTCGCCAACCTGGTGCTCCCCACCATCCTGCGGGAGGAGGGGCTGTTCGGCCGGGACGCGGCCTTCGCCACCGAGCTGACCTACGGCACCCTGCGCCACCTGGGCACGTTGGACGCGATCCTGACCGACGCGTCCGGTCGGGACGTGGCCCGCATCGACCCTCCGGCACGTGACGCGCTGCGGCTCGGGGCGTACCAACTGCTGTACACCCGGGTGCCGCCGCACGCCGCTGTCTCCTCGACAGTGGACCTGGTCCGCTCGGTCGCGCCGGGTGCCGCGGGTTTCGCCAACGCGGTGCTGCGCGAGGTGTCCACCCGTGACGTGGATGCCTGGGTGGCGAAGCTCGCCCCACCGATGGAGACCGACCCGGTGGGGTACCTGGCCCTGGCGTACAGCCATCCACAGTGGATCGTGCGGGCCTTCTCCGAGGCGCTCGGCGGCGACCTGGGCGAGACGACACGACTCCTGATCGAGGACAACGAGCGCCCGGCGGTGCACCTCTGCGCCCGGCCGGGGCTGATCGACCCGGTCGACCTGGCCGACCAGGTGGGCGGTGCGCCCGGTGCCTTCTCGCCGTACGCCGTCTATCTGCCCGGGGGCGCTCCGGGCGACATCCCGGCGGTGGTCGAGGGTCTTGCCCACGTCCAGGACGAGGGCTCTCAGTTGGTGGCGGCGGCGCTCGCCGACGCGCCGCTCGACGGTCCGGACGGGCGCTGGCTGGACCTGTGCGCCGGTCCGGGTGGCAAGGCCGGTCTGCTGGGTGCCCTGGCCGCGCAGCGTGGCGCCCGGGTGACAGCTGTGGAGGTGGCCGAGCACCGGGCCCGGTTGGTGTCCCAGGCGACCCGGGGCCTGCCGGTGGCCGTGCTGGCCATGGACGGCCGGGAGGTCGGCGGCGATCCGAAGCTGCCCGAGCAGCACTTCGACCGGGTGCTGGTCGACGCCCCGTGCACAGGGCTGGGCTCGTTGCGCCGTCGGCCGGAGTCACGGTGGCGTCGTCAACCGTCGGACCTGCCGCCCCTGACGCGGCTGCAACGGGAGTTGCTCGGTGCGGCGCTGCGGGCGGTCCGGCCCGGTGGCCTGGTCGCCTATGTCACCTGCTCGCCGCACACGGTTGAGACGCACGTGACGGTGACCGAGGCAGCCCGCCGCAGTGGTGTCGCGGTGGACTTCGTGGACGCCCGTCCGCTGCTGCCGGCCGGGATGCCAGGTCTGGGCGACGGGCCGACCGTGCAGCTCTGGCCACACCGCCACGGCACCGACGCGATGTTCCTCGCGGTCCTGCGCCGAAACTGATGCGGTTCGCGTCCGGCCGGTTCCCCCGGCCGGACGCGGCGGCTCAGGTGACCGGGAGGCCCTTGGTACCGGCGTTCTTCATCGAACGGGTCAGGTCCCGGTCGGAGATCCAGAGGAAGCACTGCACGCCGCGGTTGCCGTTCTTCCACTCTTCCTCGTACGGCTGGTAGTAGATCGTTCCGGCGCGGAAGTCGAGTTGGGAGTTGTCCGGCACCTTCGCGTACCTGGCGATCATCGACTGGCAGGCCTTGTGGGTGCGCTTGGTGGTGCGGGAGAACTCGGCGTAGCTGACGTCCGGGGCCTGCCACACCCCGACGAACTCGGCGTGGTGCTTCGCGGTGCAGGACACCGGCACCATCTCGTCGATGTCGTCCTTGACCATCTTCGGGTTGAAGCAGCGGTACGCCAGGGGGGCGCCGCCGGACAACGAGCCCCGGAGGCTGCCGGTGCGCAGGTCGACGGTGGTGTCGTCGATGCTGACGATCTCGGTGACGTCGCAGCGGTACCAGCGGGCCCCGCCCGCCCAGGCCTGCGGCGACGGCAGCACGACGGTCAGGCCGAGTCGTCCGGAGCGCCAGTCGGCGCCGACCGCCTTGTTGACCTGCTTGTCGCACGCGGCCTGCGCGGCCCGCATGCCCGCCGAGCCGGGCAGTGGCGTGGTGCCGGGCTCGGCGGCGGGACCGGTGAGGGTGCCGACGTGCATGGTCTCGACCCGGTGCGCCTCGGTGCACGGCGTCGGGTTGTAGCCGGTCAGGAAGCCGACCTGCTGGGTGGTCTGGTGGCAGACGTCCGCGGCGGGTACGAACTGCTGCGCCGCGACGGGCGCCGGCCAGTCGTCGATGAGGTCACGGTCGAGTCCGGCGGGCGCGTTGCATCCGGCCAGTGCCAGCGCGAGGGCCGCACCTCCGGCGAACGCCGTCAACCATCGTCGCATCCCTGACCTCCCCGCCGCTGGTGGCCGCCGACCGGACCCGGCCGGGCGGTAGCGCCACGGCGCAGCAGCATACGGCACCACTGCTCAGATCGCCGGAAGTCCCTCGGGGCCGGCGCCGCGCATCGAACGGGTGAGTTTGCGGTCGTCGCTCCACAGGAAACAGCGCACTCCACGGTCGCCCTCCTCCCACTCCTTTTGTGACGGTGGGTAGTAGATGGACCCGGCCCGGTACGGCAGCTCGCTGTTGTTCGGCACTGACGCGAACGTGGCGATCAGCTCCATGCAGCGCTGGTGCGCCTGGGCGGCGGCTTTGCTGAAGTCGGCCCAACTCATGTCGCGTTCCTCGTAGACGCCCACGAACTCGGCGCGGTGTGGTTCGGTGCAGAGCACGGGTGCCATGTAGTTGAGGTTGTCGCCGATCAGCTTCGGGTCGAAGCAGCGGTGCGTGAGCGGGCTGTCGCCGATCAACGCGCCGCGCAGGCTGCCGGTGCGGTTGACCGGTCGGGTGTTGTCGATGCTGCCGGTCTCGCTGAGGTCGCAGCGGAACCAGCGCGCCCCGCCGGACCAGGCGGGCGTGGACGGCAACGCGAGGTTCAACGCGAGGCGGGCGGTGTGCCAGTCGCCGCCGAGCACCTCCCGGGCCCGTTGGTCGCACTCCGCGCGGGCGGTGCGCAGCGCCGGCGAGCCGGGCTCGGGCCGGGTCTCGGCCAGCGCGTCGGGTCCGGCGAAGGTGCCGACGTGGATGGTCTCGGCCAGGTGGTTGCGCGCGCAGTCCACCGTCTCGTACGTGCTGGCCTGTACGACCGGGATGATCCGGGGCAGGCAGGTGTCGGTGGCCGGACTGAATGGCTTCGGAACCCGCAGCGCCGGCCAGTCGTCGGTGAGGTCACCGTCCGCGCCTCGTGCCGGCGCGCAACCGGCCAGCAGTATCGTCGTGACGCCGGCCAGCACCAGCGCTGGGAGCCACCGTCGCATCGTCCGCCCTTCCCGGGAGCTGGCGGCCGGTCACCGCGCCCCGCGGCGAGACCCCGGCGGGCGTGCAGCCTATGGCACAGTCCCGGTTGGAGTGTCGTCGCCTTTCCGCCGATCGGCCAGCCATTGACGTCTGTTCGTCCGGATTCGGGGGTCCGGATCGACTAATTCTGCACCAGTGGTCACTGCTGGGTCACAGCGCGTCCCCAAAGGTGGCGCGATGCGGGTCGCGGGTGGCCACGTTCGTACACTGGCCACGTGACCGTACCGCCGACGATCGTCGCGCCGAGCATTCTGGCCGCCGATTTCTCCCGCCTCGCCGAAGAGGTCCGTGCCGTCGAGGACGCCGCGGACTGGTTGCACGTCGACGTGATGGACAACCACTTCGTGCCGAACCTGACCATCGGCCTGCCCGTGGTGCAGAGCCTGCGGGCTGTCACCGCGATGCCGTTCGACGTGCACCTGATGATTGAGGATCCGCGTCGGTGGGCTCCCGGTTACGCCGACGCCGGGGCGTACAACGTCACCTTCCACGCCGAGGCCTCCGACGATCCGGTGGCGCTGGCCAAGGATCTGCGGTCGGCCGGCGCGAAGGCGGGCCTGGCCATCGACCGGGACACCCCGATAGAGCCGTACCTGGACCTGCTGCCCAGCTTCGACACCCTGCTGATCATGACGATCAAGGCCGGCTTCGGTGGGCAGCGGTTCATCCCGCAACTGCTCGACAAGGTGCGTACCGCCCGCCGGCACGTCTCGACCGGGCACCTGGAACTGCGCATCGAGGTGGACGGCGGGATCGCCGCCGACACCATCGAGCAGGCCGCCGCGGCGGGCGCTGACGCGTTCGTCGCCGGCACCGCCGTGTACGGCGCCGCCGACCCGGCGGAAGCGGTACGGCGGCTGCGTTCGCTGGCGGAACGCGCGGCTCCCGGCGCCTGACGTGGAACCCGACGGCGACCGCAAGGACATCATCCTCGTCGTCGACGACGACGAGGACATCGCTCGTTTCGTCGAGTTCAACCTGCGCCTACACGGCTTCGACGTGATCCACGCCAGCGACGGCCAGGAGGCCCTCGAGGTCATCGAACGTGAGCGTCCGGACCTGGCGGTGGTCGACCTCATGATGCCCCGGATCGACGGGCTGGAGCTGACCCGGCGGCTCCGCGCCGACCCGATGACCTCCGCCCTGCCGGTGATCATGTTGACGGCCAAGGGGATGACCGTCGACAAGGTGCTGGGGCTCAGCGCCGGCGCCGACGACTACCTGGTCAAGCCGTTCGACACCGCCGAGCTGGTGGCCCGGGTCTCGTCCACGCTGCGCCGCAACAAGGAGTTCCGGGAGGTCTCCCCGCTGACCGGGCTGCCCGGCAACAGCCGGATCCGTCGGGAGATCAGCGACCGGGTGCGGCAGGGCGTGGACTACGCCGTCGGCTACGTCGACATCGACCGGTTCAAGAGCGTCAACGACCGGTACGGCTTCGTCCGGGGCGACGACTTCATCTCCGCGCTGGCCCGCAGCCTGCACCGGGCGGTGGTGGGTGTCGGCCTGCCGCCGGCCTTCCTCGGCCACGTCGGCGGTGACGACTTCGTCATCGTCTGTGCCCCGGACCAGGTCCGCCCGCTGACCTCCCAGGCGGTGGTGGACTTCGAGACCGCCGCCGACACGCTCTACGACCCGACCGACCGGGAGCGCGGCTTCGTCGAGCTGAAGGACCGGCGTGGCAACATCCGTCGCGCCGCCCTGGTCACCCTGTCCATCGGGGTGTCCCTCTCCGACGCCGGCAAGCGGTTCACCGACCCCCTGGAGGTGATCGCGGTGGCCTCGGAGATGAAGACGGTCGCCAAGAGCCAACCCGGGTCGTACGTGGCGGTGGACCGGCGGCGCGGCGTCACCTGACGCGTGATCCCGCTGTGAAGTAGCTCGCCTAGGTGGCGGCGGAGCGGCGTCAGCGTGTAAGACTGCCGGTATAACCCACCACGCGCTGGCGGGACTCGGTGAAATTCCGAACCGGCGGTGATCCACGGTCCAACCGTGGTCAGCCCGCGACCCGGACGGCTCTGCCGCCCGGTGGACCTGGTGAAAATCCGGGGCCGACGGTTGGGGGCGGTTCGTCCGCGCCCAGACAGTCCGGATGGGAGACAGCGCGCGGGACGGACGGTCCGTGCCGGCCGCTGGCTTCAGCGTGCCGCGCCGACCTCCCGGGGCGGCTGTGCCGTTCCCGGATTCCGCCTCCGCCTGCCCGCGGCCCCATGGCCGCAGCCTCCCTGACCGCCAGCGCGCGGACGGCGAGTGAGAGGGCAGGGCAGGGCGATGGCCAGCGTCTCCGTTGACGAGGCGATGCGGCGTGCGATCGAGTTGGCGGCGCGCGGGCTCGGTACGACCAGCCCCAATCCGGTGGTCGGGTGCGTGCTGCTCGACGAGGACGGCCAGGTCGTGGGGGAGGGCTTCCACGCGTACGCCGGCGGGCCGCACGCCGAGATCGTCGCCCTGGCGCAGGCCGGGCAGCGGGCCAAGGGCGGCACCGCAGTCGTCACCCTGGAACCCTGTGACCACACCGGCCGCACCGGCCCCTGCAGTTCCGCGCTGGTCCAGGCCGGGGTCGCCCGGGTGGTCATCGCCGTACCCGATCCCAACCCGGTCGCGTCCGGTGGCGCCGCCACCCTGCGCGCCGCCGGGGTCCGCGTCGATCTCGGGGTACGCGGCGAGGAGGCCGAGGCCGGCAACGTCGCATGGCTGACCTCGATGCGCCGGGGCTGGCCGTACGTCATCTGGAAGTACGCCGCCACGCTCGACGGGCGCGCCGCCGCCCTGGACGGCACCAGCATGTGGATCACCTCGGAGGCGGCCCGGATCGACGTGCACGCGCTGCGCGGCACTGTCGACGCGGTGCTCGCCGGGGTGGGCACCGTGCTCGCCGACGACCCCCGGCTGACCGCTCGCAACCTGCGCGACGGCAGCCTGGCCATCCGGCAGCCGCTGCGGGTGGTGGTGGACAGCTCCGGGCGTACCCCGGCTGACGCCCGGGTCCGCGACGGCGCCGCGCGGACGTGGATCGCGACCGCCGAGGAGGTCGGCGCCGGCCCGGACGGCCGGGTCGACCTGCCGGCGCTGCTCGCGGCGCTGCACGAGCGGGGGGTCCGCTCGCTGCTGCTGGAGGGTGGCCCTCAGCTGGCCGGCGCGTTCCTGCAGGCCGGCCTGGTCGACAAGGTCATCGGGTACGTCGCGCCCCGGCTGCTCGGCGCCGGTCCGACCGCTCTGGTCGACGCGGGAGTGAGCACCATCGCTGAGGCCATCGATCTGGAGTTCGTCGACGTTACGCAGATCGGTCCGGATCTCCGGATCACCGCTTTGCCCCGCAAAAGGGAGGGCTGACATGTTCACCGGCATTATCGAGGAGTTGGGGGAGATCGTCCGGGTCACGGCGACGGCGGGCGATTCCGCGCTGATCGGCGTCCGTGGTCCGTTGGTCACCTCGGACGCCCGGCACGGCGACTCCATCGCGGTCAACGGCGTCTGCCTGACCGTCGTGGACGTGGCCGACGGGGTCTTCACCGCCGACGTGATGGGCGAGACGCTTCGCCGCTCCGCGCTGGGCGCGCTGAGCGTCGGCGACCCGGTCAACCTGGAGCGGGCCGCCGCACTCGGCAGCCGGCTCGGCGGGCACCTGGTGCAGGGCCACGTGGACGGGGTCGGCGAGCTGATCTCCCGGGAGCCGGCCGAGCAGTGGGAGACTGTCCGGTTCCGGCTGCCCGCCGGCCTGTCCCGGTACGTGGTGGAGAAGGGCTCGATCACCATCGATGGTGTCTCGCTGACCGTGGCCGAGGTGGGCGCGGACGAGTTCGCCGTCGGGTTGATCCCGACCACCCTCAAGCTGACCACGCTCGGCGCGAAGGGGGCCGGTGACCCGGTCAACCTGGAGGTCGACGTGCTGGCCAAGTACGTCGAGCGGCTGCTCGGCGACCGGCTGGCCGGCACCGACGGTTCCGGGGCGGCCTCGATCACGGGCGGGGTGGCCTGATGGGTCCGCTCGGTTGGCTGTTGGACGCCCAGGTGCAGGTGGCCGGTTCGCCGGTGCTGGTCCGGGAGATCGTCGGCAACGCGTTCGGTCTGATCTCCGCGCTGCTCGGGTTGCGCCGGGTGGTCTGGGCCTGGCCGGTCGGCATGATCGGTAACGCGCTGCTCCTGACCGTCTTCCTCGGCGGGGTGTTCGCCACCCCGCAGGCGCACGACCTGTACGGGCAGGCCGGACGACAGGTGTTCTTCTTCGCGGTCAGCGTCTACGGCTGGTGGCGCTGGCAGCGCAACCGTCGCGCCGATGGCGGGCAGGCGGCGGTCGTCCCACGGTGGGCCACCGGGCGGGAGCGGCTGATGCTGCTGCTGGCCGCCGTGGTCGGCACCGCCGCGGCGTACCCGGTGCTCAAGGCACTGGGCTCGTGGGGTCCGCTGCCCGACGCCTGGATCCTCACCGGCAGTCTGCTGGCCACGTACGGCATGGCCCGCGGCTGGGTGGAGTTCTGGCTGCTGTGGATCGCGGTGGACGCGGTCGGCGTGCCGCTGCTGCTGCGCGGCGGGTTCTACCCGTCGGCGGTCATGTACCTGATCTACGGCGCGCTGTGCGTGTGGGGCTTCGCCGCCTGGTGGCGCACCTCGCGCGCCACCCGGCCGGCCGCCGTTCGGAAACCCGTCTACACGGAGGCCGTGGCATGAGCGAGCACAGCGAGCGAATCGGCAGGTTCAGCGTCACGGCGCCTCATGACGCCACGGAGCGAAGCGGAGTGGCGGCATGAGCAGCTTCGGAAGCATCGAGCAGGCGATCGCCGAGATCGCGGCCGGCCGGCCGGTCGTCGTGGTCGACGACGCGGACCGGGAGAACGAGGGCGACCTGATCTTCGCGGCCGAGCTGGCCACGCCGGAGCTGATGGCGTTCATGGTGCGCTACACCTCCGGCTACGTGTGCGTGGCGCTGACCGAGAGCGAGGCCGACCGCCTCGACCTGCCGCCGATGCACCACACCAACCAGGACCGGCGCGGCACCGCGTACACGGTGACAGTGGACGCCCGCGAGGGGGTCAGCACCGGCATCTCGGCGGCCGACCGCGCGCACACCAGTCGGCTGCTCGCCGACGCGGCGACCGATTCGACCGACCTGGCCCGGCCGGGGCACGTGGTGCCGCTGCGCGCCCGCGAGGGCGGCGTGCTGCGCCGGCCCGGGCACACCGAGGCGGGGATCGACCTGACCCGGCTGGCCGGGCTGCGCCCGGCGGGCGTGCTCTGCGAGCTGGTCAACGACGACGGCACCATGATGCGGCTGCCCGACCTGGAGAAGTTCGCCGCCGAACACGGACTCGTCCTGGTCACCATCGCCGACCTGATCGCCTACCGGCGGCGCACCGAGAAGCAGGTCGAGCTGGTCGCCGACGCCCGGATGCCCACCCGGCACGGGGTGTTCCGCGCGCTCGGCTACCGCGCCGAGCACGACCCGGCCGAGCACGTCGCGATGGTGCTGGGTGAGATCGGTGACGGCCAGGACGTGCTGGTCCGGGTGCACTCCGAGTGCCTGACCGGGGACGTCTTCGGTTCGCTGCGCTGCGACTGCGGCCCGCAGTTGGACGCCGCGCTGGCCCGGGTCGCGCGGGAGGGCCGAGGCGTCGTGCTCTACGTCCGCGGGCACGAGGGGCGTGGCATCGGGCTGCTGCACAAGCTGCAGGCGTACCAGTTGCAGGACCTGGGCCGCGACACCGTCGACGCCAACCTCGACCTGGGGTTGCCGGCCGACGCCCGGGACTACGGCACCGGCGCGCAGATCCTCTACGACCTGGGTGTGCGCTCGATGCGGTTGCTGACCAACAACCCGGCCAAGCGGGCCGGGCTGGAGGGCTACGGGTTGACCATCACCGGCCGCGAGGGGCTGCCGGCCGGGGCGCACCCGGAGAACATGCGCTACCTGCGCACCAAGCGGGACCGGATGGGTCACCTGCTGGACGAGTTGGACGAGGTGTCCGAGGCGCCGCTGGGGCGTCCGGTCGCCAACGACGAGATCGGAGCATGACGATGGCGGGTTTCGGTGAGCCGGGAGTCGAGGCGGTGGACGCCGCAGGGCTGACCGTCGGAATCGTCGCCGCCCGCTGGCACGGCGATCTGACCGACCACATGGTGGAGCGTGCGGTGGCCGCCGCCGAGGCGTGCGGGGCGCGGTCCGTGGTCGCCCGCGTCGCCGGTTCGGTCGAGCTGCCGGTGGTCGCCCAGGCCCTCGCCCGCCGCTGCGACGTGGTGGTCGCCCTCGGCGTGGTGGTGCGCGGCGCCACCGCCCACTTCGACTACGTCTGCCGTTCGGTCACCGACGGTTTGACCCGGGTGGCGCTGGACGAGGGCAAGCCGGTGGCGCACGGGGTGTTGACGGTGGAGACCATCGAGCAGGCCCGGGACCGCGCCGGTCTGCCCGGCTCGGCGGAGGACAAGGGCTGGGCCGCCACCGTCGCCGCGCTCGACGCCGCGCTGGCCGTCCGGGTCGTGGCCGCCGGCAACGCCCAGCGGGTCGGCTTCGGCGGCTGACGCCTCCACCGGCCCTCGTTCAGAGCCGACCGGCCTCGATGATCCGGCGCAGGAACTGCCGGGTCCGAGGCTGGGTCGGCTCACCCAGCACCTGTTCGGGCGGGCCGCTCTCCAGGACGCGCCCCGCGTCGAGGAAACACACCTGGTCGGCGACCTCCCGGGCGAAGCCCATCTCGTGGGTGGCCAGCACCATGGTCATGCCGTCGGCCTTCAGGTCCCGGATCATCGCCAGCACCTCGCCGACGAGCTCTGGGTCCAGCGCCGAGGTCACCTCGTCCAGCAACATCAGCCGAGGCGAGTTCGCCAACGCCCGGACGATCGCCACCCGCTGCTGCTGACCGCCGGAGAGCCGGTCCGGGTAGGCGTCCGCCTTCGCACCGAGCCCCACCCGGTCCAGCAACTCCCGGGCCTGGGCCTCCGCCTCCGCACGAGCCCGCCGGTGTACGCGGCGCGGCGCGAGAGTGACGTTCTCCAACACGGTCAGATGCGGGAAGAGGTTGTACGCCTGGAAGACCATGCCGATCCGCCGACGGACCCGGTCGGCGTCCACCCGGGGATCGGAGATGTCCTCCCCGTCCAACTCGATGGTCCCGTCGTCGATCTCCTCCAGCAGGTTCACACACCGCAGCAGTGTCGACTTGCCGGACCCGGACGCACCGATCAGGGCCACCACCTGATGCTCGGCGACGGTCAGGTCGAGCTGGTCGAGCACCACATGGTCGGCGAACTCCTTGCGCAGACCCCGGCACCGCAACAACGCCATCGTCACCCTCCCGACTGTCGGCGGGCCGCCCGCAACGTCACCCAGTCGGTGACCGCGATCAGCGGGATGGCGAGCAGCACGAACAGCACCCCCGCCACGATGTACGGCGTGTAGTTGAACGACTGGGCGGTGGCGATCTGGGCGGCGCGGACCGCGTCGATCGGCCCGGCGAGCGAGACCAACCCGACGTCCTTCTGCAACGCCACCACGTCGTTGAGCAGGGGTGGCGCCACCCGGCGGACGGCCTGCGGCAGGACCACGTGCCGCATCGTCTGCCGGTAGGTCAGGCCCAGCGAGCGCGCCGCGGCGAGCTGACTGGGGTGCACCGACTCGATGCCGGCCCGGAACACCTCCGCCAGGTAGCCGCCGTAGGTGAGGACCAACGCGAGCCCACCCAGCACCAGCACCGGCGGCATCCCCTGCAACCGCAGGCCGGGCACACCGAGGGTGAGCAGGTACAGCACGATGATCAGCGGCAGACCACGGAACGTGTACGTGTAACCGGCGGCCAGCGCCCGGACCGGGAAGAAGACCGGGCCGCGCAGCGTCCGCAGCACCGCGATCACCAACCCGAGCAGCAGCGCCCCGGCCGCACAACAGACCAGCAGTCGGACGTTCAACCAGAGCCCGGTCACCACGGCCGGCAGCGCGTCCCGGGCGATCGCCGGGTCCAGGAACGACTGCCGGACCCGGTCCCACCCGGGCGCGCCGGTCACCGCGACGACCAGCAGCGTGCCGAGCACCGCCGTGGACGAGGCCGCGACCAGCACGCTGTAGACGGTCTGCCGGCGCCGGTACGCCGACCGCCGCCGCTGGGCCTCGGTGGGAACGCGATCCAGGAGGGTCACCGCAGCTCGGCCGCGCCCGCCACCTGCGCCAGCCACTTCTGCTCCAACTCCTTCAGCGTGCCCGCCGAGGTGAGCTGACCGACAGCGCCGCTCACGCACGAGGTCAGGGGAGAGTTCTTGTCCAGCAGCAACCCGAACGCCTCGGGCGTACCGACCTGGGGCACCTGCCCGACGATCGTCGCGTCGGTGATCTCCGCGCCGGTGATGTAGAAGGCGGTCGGCAGGTCCACCACGAGACCGTCCAACTGACCGTTCTGCAGGGCCTTCTTGGCGTCGTCGTTGCTGTTGTAGACCCGCGGCTCGGTGCCCGGCTTGATCACGTCGGTGATCGCCTGGTAGCTGGTGGTGCCGACCTGTGCGCCGAGCCGCGCGTCGCGAAGGTCGGCCAGCGACGTCTTGCCGGCGATCTTCGAGGACTTCAACGCCACGACGGTCTGCCGCACCAGGTAGTACGGCGCGGAGAAGTCGACAGCCTGCTTGCGCTCCTCGGTGATGGAGAACTGGTTGATGTCGAAGTCGAAGTTCTTCGGTCCGGGCGCGATCGCCGCGTCGAACTTGACCCGCGTCCAGGTGACGTCGGCACGGGCGTACCCGAGCTTCTCGGCCACCGCGTACGCGACAGCGGACTCGAAGCCCTCGCCGTTGTCCGGCTTGTCCTTCGAGAACCACGGCTCGTACGCGGGCTGGTCGGTCGCGATGGTCAGCTTGCCCGGCGTACGGGTGGGCAGGCTGTCCTTGGCGCACGACAGCGCCGAGGTGACGACGGGGGTCGGTTGCGTCTTTTGTGGCGCGCATCCGGCGGTGGCTACGACGGCGGCACCGGCGAGGGTGAGCGCGAGGAGACGTGAGCTGCTGGCCATGGCGGACAGCGTAGGGCTTGATGGCCGTCGATCGACGATTGTCCCACCATGTTGGTAGGGAATTGTCCCGCTGGCTGGGTGCCGGCGGACCCGGGCGTGGGGCGCCGGTCGGGTGGCTGGAAGAATCGCTTCCCGTGAAGACGTTCGAGGAGTTGTTCGCCGAGCTGCAGGCCAAGGCCGCCGCCGGCACCCCGGGCTCGGGCACCGTCGCCGCCCTCGACAAGGGCGTGCACTTCATCGGCAAGAAGGTCGTCGAGGAGGCCGCCGAGTCGTGGATGGCCGCCGAGCACGAGGGGCCGGAGCGCACCGCCGAGGAGATCTCCCAACTGCTCTACCAGGTCCAGGTGCTGATGCTCGCCAGCGGTCTGGAGCTCAAGGACGTCTACCGACATCTGTGAGTGCCCTCACCCGTTGATCGTCATTCGGATCGAAGGAGCACTCCGTCATGCTGCGTGTCGCCATTCCCAACAAGGGCACCCTGGCCGAACCGGCCGCCCAGATGCTGCGCGAGGCGGGCTACCGCCAGCGCACCGACCCCAAGGACCTCGTCTGCCGGGATGAGGCCAACGACGTCGAATTCTTCTACCTACGCCCCAAGGACATCGCCACCTACGTCGGCTCCGGTGACCTCGACCTCGGCATCACTGGCCGGGACCTGCTGATCGACTCGGCCGCGCCGGCCGAAGAGGTCGTCGACCTCGCCTTCGGGCGGGCCACCTTCCGCTTCGCCGCCCGCCCCGACGACATCGCCTCCGTACAGGACCTGGGCGGCCACCGGATCGCCACCGCGTACCCGGGACTGGTCGAGCGGCACCTTCGCGAGGTGGGGGTCAAGGCCGACGTGATCCGCCTCGACGGCGCGGTGGAGAACGCCGTACGCCTCGGTGTCGCCGACGTGATCGCGGACGTTGTCGAGACCGGCGCCACCCTGCGCCAGGCGGGCCTGGTCGTCTTCGGCGAGCCCCTGCTGCGCTCCTCGGCGGTGCTGGTCCGTCGTGCCGACGCGCCCGCGCACCCACAGGCCGAGCAGCTCCTGCGTCGCCTGCACGGTGTGCTGGTCGCCCGCCGCTACGTGATGCTCGCCTACGACGTGCCAGCCGGCCTGCTGGACCGGGCCAGCGGGCTCACCCCGGGCATCGAGTCGCCCACCGTCTCGCCCCTGCACCGCGAGGGCTGGGTGGCGGTGCAGGCGATGGTGCTCCGCGACGACGTCCACCGCATCATGGACGAGTTGTACGAGTTGGGCGCCCGCGCCATTCTCGTCACCAACATCCACGCCTGTCGCCTCTGACCGTTCAGGTCCGGCCGCCGTCCTTGATCAACTCGGTTTCCCCGAAGTGGGGGTGTCCGGCCCGCCGCGACACCCCCACTTCCCCGAACCGGAGTGGATCTGCCCGGTGCGTCGGCCTCGCGGCGCGGGGAACGGCCGGCGACGGCGCCTGAGCGCCGCACGATCGCGCTCGAACGGTGAAGTAGTGGCCTCACTCCCTACCCGAGGCCACTACTTCCTGGTTCGAGCGCGATCTTGTGGTTGTGGGTCCCCGAGGACGGTCGGCTCGGTCGTGGTCCTGTGCCCTGGCGGCCGACAGTGAGGTTTGAGGCGTTGGTCAGCGGGTGGTGCGTTTGAGGGGCCGGGTGCGGATGGCAGACTGGTGGGGTGAGTGAAACCGAGCTGATCCGCCTGAAGCCCCGCCGCATCCGCGTGGTCTGTTGGTCGGCGGCGGTTGCGTTGGTGGTGGTGTTCGGTCTGGTCGCCACCTCGCTGAGTGGGCCGACCGGCGACGGCTACGGCAGCTTCCAGCGTGGTGACCAGGTGGCGATGATCGGCCTGGGCATCTTCGGTGCGCTGGGGTTCCTGCTGTTCACCCGTCCGCGGGTGGAGGCGGACGCGCGTGGCATCCGGGTGCGCAACGTGATCAGCTCCTACGAGCTGCCCTGGGAGGTCGTGCGGGGAGTCCGCTTCGACCGGGGCGCGCCGTGGGCCAGCCTGGAACTGCACGACGACGACCTGCTGCCGATGGTCGCCCTGCAGGCTGCGGACAAGGAGCTGGCCGTCGAAGGGGTCCGCGCGCTGCGGCGACTGCACCAGGCGCACCAGGCCCACCTCGCCGAACGCGCCGAACGCGCCGTCGACCACTGAGCGCCGCGCCGCCGGCCGCCGAGTGCCGCACCGTCGGTCAACCTGTGTCCGTGGCCGCCCGGACCGCACCCGACCGCCGACCCGCGCTCGCCGTCGGCCGTTGACCCGGCCTCGATCGCAAGATCCGGACAACATCCTCGAAGTTGCTGCCTCAGCGATGCCGGAGGCAGCAACTTCGGGGAAAGTGCGCCGGGGCAGCGGGGCACGCGGGGCATGGCACGGACACCCGGGACAGCCCCAGATGGTGCCCCGGGTGTCCCGGTTTGGGGGTGGCCGGGACGTCGGTGTAGTGTTGTCGAGTCGACCAGGCTGTCTCCGCATGCGAGCAGGCAGCCTTGAAAGCGGAGCGCCTGCTCCCACCCGAGTCGCCGCTACGGTGGCCGGGTCCGGTCACCGGTTCCGGGCACGTCCCGGCGTCGGATGCGCGATCCTGTGATCGTGCTGACCGGTCGAGCGGGCCCTGGCATGCGCCGGGGCCTTCTGCTTTTCGGGTCGGTTCCCATCCGGGAGCCGCAGGGGTCGGCCACTGAGCAGAAACGACTCGAGGAGGCCCCATCAGCGTCGAACCACGCGTGAACGAGCAGATCCGGGCACGTGAGGTCCGACTGGTCGGCCCAGAGGGTGAGCAGGTGGGCATCGTCCCGCTGGAGCGCGCTCTTCAGCTGGCCGCGGACGTCGATCTGGACCTGGTCGAGGTTGCGCCGATGGCGCGCCCGCCGGTGTGCAAGCTCATGGACTTCGGCAAGTTCAAGTACGAGAGCGCACTCAAGGCGCGCGAAGCGCGGCGTAACCAGCAGCAGACCGTCATCAAGGAAATGAAGCTTCGGCCGAAGATCGACCCGCACGACTACGAGACCAAGAAGGGTCACGTGGTGCGGTTCCTCAAGGCGGGCGACAAGGTCAAGGTGACGATCATGTTCCGCGGTCGCGAGCAGAGTCGCCCGGAGCTGGGTTACCGGCTTCTGCGTCGGCTCGAATCCGAGATCACGGAACTGGGATACGTCGAGGCCGCTCCCAAGCAGGACGGCCGAAACATGATCATGGTTCTCGCTCCGCACCGGGCCGTCAAGGCTTCCGCGGTCGCCGCCACGGCGTCTCGCGGTGGCCCTCGGGACCGGGCTGCGGACGAGTCCGCCGCTCCGGCAGCCGATGACACCGCGGCGGTCGGCGAGACCGCCACAGCCGGTGACGCCGGCACCGCCGCCACCAGCGGCGAGTAACAGGGGAGAGACGTTCCACATGCCGAAGATGAAGAGCCACACGGGTATGGGTAAGCGGGTCAAGGTGACCGGCAAGGGCAAGATCGTTGCCCAGCAGGCCGGCCTCCGTCACAACCTGGAGAAGAAGCCCTCCACCCAGACCCGCCGGCTGACCGGCACGGTCGTGCTGGCCAAGGCCGACGTCAAGCGCATCAAGAAGCTGCTCGGCCGCTGACGCGCGCCACCTTTACGTAATTAGGAGTTGAGATGGCACGCGTCAAGCGGGCTGTAAACGCCCAGAAGAAGCGTCGTACCCTGCTGGAGACCGCGAGCGGTTACCGCGGTCAGCGCTCCCGCCTGTACCGCAAGGCCAAGGAGCAGGTGCTGCACTCGATGCAGTACGCCTACCGGGACCGTCGCGACCGCAAGGGCGACTTCCGGCAGCTGTGGATTCAGCGGATCAACGCGGGCGCCCGGGCCAACGGGATGACCTACAACCGTCTGATCCAGGGCCTGCGTCTGGCCGGCATCGAGGTCGACCGCAAGATCCTGGCCGACATGGCTGTCAACGACGCCGCTTCCTTCGCGGCGATCGTGGAGCTGGCCCGGGCTGCGGTCACGGCCGAGGGCACCGGCGGCGCGGCGGCTCAGGCCGCCTGATCCCCACGCACCAGAGCGAGGCGTCTCCCGTGTCGGCACCGCCGTCCGGGGGGCGCCTCAATCGTGCCGGAGGAGCGCACACCATGGCCTTCACCCCGCGTACCCCCAGGGTTGTCGCCGCCCGCCGCCTGCAACGCCGCCGGGACCGCGACGCCACCGGTCGTTTCCTGGCCGAGGGCCCGCAGGCCGTCCGCGAGGCCCTCGCCCGGCCGGGCGTGGTCACCGAACTCTTCGGTACGCCCGCCGCGCTCGACCGGTACCCGGAGTTGGCCGCCACGGCGGCCCGCGCCGACGTGCCGGTCTCCGAGGTGACCGACGACGCCCTCGCGGCGCTGACCGAGACCGTCGCCCCGCAGGGCCTCGTGGCCGTGTGCCGGCACCTGGACGTGTCGCTGGAGCAGGCCCTCGCCGGTGCGCCCCGGCTGGTGGCGGTGCTCGCCGAGATCCGCGACCCGGGCAACGCCGGCACGGTGCTGCGCACCGCCGACGCGGCCGGCGCGGGTGCGGTGATCTTCGCCGGAGACGCCGTC
>NZ_JBSFBM010000132.1:0-17305 GCF_053592955.1 Micromonospora sp. NPDC002411
CTCAGAGTCATGAATATGACTCTGAGGTATACCGCTCGCTACCGCACCCGCCCCCACTGAGGTGACCGACGGTCACCGCCCGCCGCGTACGACGGCCCGGTCGTCCGTCGACCTGCCTCGCGGGACCCTGTCCGCTTCGTACAATTCCTGCCATGCCGGAGATCGTCGAGTTGCTGGCCTCGCCCGTGCACCGCTTTCTGGGCCGGCCCGCCGACGGCCCGGCGCCGGCGCCGCCCGGTGAGGTGGTCGACACGGTCCGGATCCGGGCCGGCCTCGGCATCGTCGGCGACCGGTACTTCGGCCAGCAGGCACACCGCGACGCCAGCGTCACGGTCATCGCCCAAGAGTCGCTGCCGGTCGGCATCGGTCTGGCCGAGGTCCGCCGCAACATCCTCACCACCGGGATAGCCGTGGACGAGTTGATCGGCAGGGTGCTGGTGCTGGACTCCGGGGACGGCCCGGTCAGCCTGCGGGTCAACCGGGCGGCCCGGCCCTGCGCCTGGATGGACGTCACCGTCGGACCGGGCACGTGGAAGGCATTGCGCACCACTGGCGGCATCCGCTGCACCCCACTCAACGACGGCACCCTGCGCGTCGGGCCGATCGAGGCCGTCGTCACCTGAGGAAAGGATTCGACGGCAGCGGTCCGCGACAGGCATGGTGTGCCGCGGACACCGTCGTTCGGGCGGTGGACGCAAGCGCGCGGGGGAGGCGTCAATGACACACGTGCTGACGGATCAGCTGGTCGACGACCGGACGATCCTGCAGGTGGTGGTGGGATCCCGCGCCTTCGGCCTGTCCGGCGCGACGTCGGACACCGACCGACGCGGGGTGTACGCCCTGCCGGCCTCGGCGTTCTGGGGGCTGCGCAAGCCCGCGTGGCATCACGACGGGCCCCTCCCGGAGCAGGTGCGGTGGGAGGTGGAGCGGGTCTGCGTGCTGGGGTTGGCGGCGAACCCCACAGTCCTGGAAGTACTGCACTCTCCGCTGCTCGAGAGGTGCACCCCGCTGGGGGAGGAGTTACTGGCGCTCGCGCCCGCCTTCCTGTCCCGGCGAGTGGCGGACACCTACCTGCGATACGCCACCGCCCAGTTCGGCAAGGCCGAACGCGGGATCGCCCGCTCCGGCGTACCGGTGTGGCGGCACGTGACGCACCTGATCCGGCTGCTGGCCGCCGGGGGCGCCCTGGTTCGTACCGGCCGTCTGGTGCTGGACGTGGGTGCCGACCGGGACGGTCTGCTGGCGGTCAAGGCCGGTGAGGTGCCCTGGGACGACGTCGTCGCCTGGCGGGATCGGCTGGTGAGCCGGATGACGGCCGACCTCCCCACCAGCCCGTTGCCGGACCGACCCGATGAGGCGAGGGTCGAGCGGTGGTTGGTCTCGGTCCGGGACCGCTCGCTGCGGTGTGCGGCGTGACCGCCTGGGAGGGTGCCGGTCTGCCGGGCGGCGTCGACCTGACGGGCATCGTCGCCGACCAGCCGTACCCGATGGTGTTCGCCACCGTCTCCGGAGCGCACCTGTACGGGTTCCCGTCCGTCGACTCGGACGTCGACCTGCGCGGCGCACACCTGCTTCCGGTGCGGGACCTGGTCGGGCTGGCGCAGCCGACCGAGACGCAGACGGTCATGACCGACCGCGACGGCGTGGAACTGGACCTGGTCACTCACGACCTGCGCAAGTTCGTGCGGCTGATGCTCCGTCGCAACGGCTACGTGCTCGAACAGTTGCTGTCACCGCTGGTGGTGCACACCTCCGCGGCACACTCGGCGTTGGTCGGGTTGGCGCCGTCGGTGCTGACCCGTCACCACGCTCACCACTACCGTGGCTTCGCCGCCACGCAGCGGCGGCTGTTCGACAGGACCGGCGAACTGAAACCCCTGCTGTACACCTTCCGGGCGCTGCTCACCGGCGTCCACCTGATGCGGAGCGGTCGGGTTCTGGCTCACCTGCCGAGCCTGCTCGAAGCCGAACCGGCGCCGACGTACCTTCCCGACCTGATCGCGGCGAAGCAAGCCGCCGAACACGGCGGGCTCGGCGACGCCGTGGCCGGCCCGGTCCTCGACCGTGACCTGGCCGAGTTGGCGTCGCGGCTCGACCAGGCGCACCACGAGACCCGGCTGCCCGAGCAACCCGACGGGCTGGCCCAGCTCAACGAGCTGGTGGTGACGGCCCGGCTGTCCGACCGGATGGGCCGCGCGCTGGCGGAGACCGGGGTCAGACCGGGCTGATGTGCGCGGCGAGGACCCGCCAGCCGTGCGGGTCGTCGTGGATCCAGGTGCGGGTGTAGCGCAGGCGAGCCGCGAACGGCGCGCCGTCGACGGTCCCGGCCACCCGACCCAGGAAGAACGTCACCCCGGTCGACCCGACGACGAGAAGGTCCAGCTCCTCCTCGACCAGCTCCCGCACCACCGAGCGGCGCTCCCGGTGTGCCGTCAGGTCGTCCTGCTTGGTGTACGTACGGCCGTCCGGGCCGACGCAGATCAGTTGGTCGACAAGCAACTGGTCGAGGGCGTCGGCGTCGCCGGCCCGTTGGGCGGCCTGCAGGGTGCGCTCGGCGTCGAGCAGCTCTGCCTCGCGTGCGCTGTCCGGCATCGTGGCGTCCTCCCGGTCGGTTCGACACGGTTCCAGTCGGACCGGTCTGTCGGCATTGTGGCAGCTCCCCTGGCCGGGGAGGGAGTGGATCGCCGCCGGCGTTCACAGGGTCAGGCGAATCCGTACGACGGTCTCCCCGGCCCTGGTGAACACGGCGACCTCGTCGCAGATCTGCTCCACGATCGCCAGCCCACGACCCCGTACCGCGTCGGTGGCCGGCATGCTGCGGCCGAACGCCCGCGTCGGGCCCTGGTCGACGACGTCGCAGAACAGGTGGCCCGACTCGGCCCAGAGCAGGACCCGGCCGCCGCCGGTGGTGTGCTGCAACGTGTTGGAGGCCAGCTCGCTGACCGCCAGCGTCAACACCTCCACCCGGTGCGGTGGCAGCCCCCGGGCCAGCGCGGCGGCGCTGACGAACGCGCGTAGAGCCCGCACGTCGGTCGCCACCTGGTACGTCATGGTGTCTGCGAACTGGGCGGGGACGCTCTGCTCGATCACGGTGTCCCGTCGTTCGGCCGGCATCAGCTCTCCGGTCGGGGGTCGCCGGTCAGCGCCACCACGATCGGGCCGGTCAGCGTGGACGTGCGAGCCCCGAAGTGCGCCATCGGACAGCAGCAACCCTTCTCGTGCCGAAGCCGTTGTCGCCACATCATGTCATCCGCGGTGCCGCGCCCGTTCGTCCGTTCGGCGGTCGATCACCTGCGGGCCGGCCCGAAACGTCGTCGGTCCGGTACTCAGGGGGTCGCGTCGAAGGCGACGGACTCGCTCAGCGACCGCCACCGCGCGTCGGACGTCGCGAGGGCCTCCGCGGCTGCCGAGGCGGCCGCTACCGCGTCGGTGCCGAGCAGCAACCGCAGGGGCGGGTCGTCGACAGTGGTGATCCGGATGATCGCCTGGGCGGCACGTACCGGGTCGCCCGGCTGGTTGCCGCTGCCCCGACGCAGCCGCTGCACGGCCGGGTCGATGACCGGGCGGTACGGTTCGCTGATCGGCAGCTCACTCATCGACGAGCCGGCCCAGTCGGTGCGCAGCCCGCCCGGCTCGACGCTGGTGATCCGGATTCCGAACGCCGCGACCTCCCTGGCGAGCACGCCGGAGAAGCCGCTGACCGCCCACTTGGCGGCCTGGTACGCCCCCAGACCGGTGCTGGCGACCCGACTACCGACGCTGGAGATCTGCACGATGTGCCCTCGCCCCTGCTCCCGCATCGTCGGCAGCGCCGCGCGGGACAGGTTGACCACCCCGTAGAAGTTCGCGTCGATCTGCGCGCGAAAGTCCTCCTCCGAGATGTCCTCGATCGCGGCGACGTCGGCGTACCCGGCGTTGTTCACCAGAACGTCCAGACGACCGAACCCGTCCACTGCAGTGCGGACCGCGTCGCGGGCGGCGGCCGGGTCGGTGACGTCGAGAGCTATCGGCTGGACCTGATCGCCGTACTGGTCGCTGAGGGCATTCAGCTGGCTGGGGTTCCGTGCGGTGGCTACCAGTTGGTCGCCGTCGGCCAGCACGGCCTCGGCGAGGGCCCGGCCGAGACCTCGGGTGCAACCGGTGATGAGCCAGACTCGCGGCACGTCGCTTCTCCCATCGGGCGATCTCCAGCGGTTACGGCCGGATGTCCAGGGCACCGATCAGGCCGTCGCGCAGAGTGAACCGGTACCGCAGCTCGATCGGGCTGCCGGGGAAGTCGCCGGAGACCCGGGTGAGAGCCAGGTAGGAGTCACCCGCCTGCGACGTCACACGGACCGGCTCGGCGGTGTACGAGTAGGCGTCCATCGTCTTCTGCCGCCACGCGCGGATCGAGGCCCGCCCGTCGTACAGCCGGTCCTCGTCGGCGACACTCGCGGTGTCCGCGAAGCAGGCGACGAAGGCGTCCAGGTCCCGGTCGTTGACGGCCCGGAAGTACCTGTCGATCACGTCGGGTAGGTCGACGGCCATCTGCTCCTCCTGCGGCACGGGCCGCCGTCGGCAGCCGTCGGGTTCCCGGTCCGACCTCACCGTACGAGACGGGAACGGTGCCGCGCGGAGCAACAACCAGAACGATCCCGCTACGGCTGCCGGGGGTTTGCCGTCGGAGGGCCCGGGTAGCCACGCGATTCCGGGACGAAGGGCGGGGACATGGCCGAGCTGGGGTTCGTCGACAAGGTCGCGGCACGGGCGGGGGTTCCGCCGGAGCAGGCGCGCCCACTGACCGAGGCTGTTCTGCGGACCCTCACCGAGCGGCTCAGCGGCGGTGAGGCGGGAGCGTTGGCCCCGCACCTGGCCGACGAGCTGAGCCCGCTGTTGGTCAAGGCCGCCGAGCCACCGGAGGCGTTCGGCTTCGACGAGTTCCTGCGCCGGGTCGCCGACCGGGCCGGGATCGACCGCCCGGCCGCCGAGCGGGGCACCCGGGCGGTGCTCCAGACGATGCACCGGGTGGTCGGGCATCGCGAGTTCGAGGACGCGCTGGCCCAACTCCCGGCGGATCTTCGGGCGCTGGCGCAGCCGCTGCCGCACGGCCCCTGAGACGGGAGCGGGGCCGGACCGGTCACCCGGTCCGGCCCCTCCGTTGTCAGGTGGCGTTGACCACCCACTTCTGGTGGGCGGCCCCGGTGTTGGTGCCGATCTGAATCTGCGTGCCGTCGGCGGTGGCACCGCCGGCGGCCTGGAGGACCTTGCCCGACTGCGGGTTGCGCAGCGACCCGTCGGACTGCGGCTGCCACACCTGCGAACCGGTGCCGTTGCAGGTCCACAGCTGCACCTTCGTGCCGTCGGCGGTGCCCGCGTTGTCCACGTCCAGGCACTTGCCCAGAGCGCGGTACGTGTCGCCGACGCGGCTCCACAACTGCGCGGCGGTATTGTTGCAGGTCCACAGCTGCACCTTGGTGCCGTCGGCGGTGCCCGCGTTGTCGACGTCCAGGCACTTGCCGCCGACGCCGGTGATGCTGCCCGGCGTGCCGGCGGCGCTCGCGTACACCTCCAGCTCGTAGATCCGCGCGGCCGTGTCGGTCGTACTGGTCGGCGCGGTGATCGCCAACCGGACGTGACGGGTGCCCGGCGCGACCAGGTTGTGGGTGGTGGTGCTCGCCGTGTTGCCGGTCACCGTGGCGCGGGTGGTCCAGGTCGTGCCGTCGGCGCTGGACGCGATGGTGAAGTCGCGGGTGTTCCAGGCGGGATCCTCACCGCCGGCCCCGGCGTGCTTGACCACGACCCGGTTCACCGTGTGGCTGGCGCCCAGGTCCACCTGGAGGTACCTGTTGGTGCCCTTCGAGCACCACTTGTCGCTGTTGCCGCCGGTCACGCTGCCGTTGACGGCCTTGGCCGGGCTCTCGCTGGTGGAGCAGGAGCTGTCCGCGACGGCCGGCTTGTTGAGCGCCAGGTTGGTCCCGTCACTGGGCGGCGGGGTGACGCCCGGGATGGCGTTGAGCGTGTACCACGCCTCGGTGCTCCACAGTGACTGGCCGTTGGTGGAGGTGAACGGACGTGGCGAGCGCAGGTGGACCACGTGGCCCGCCTTGCGACCGGCGACCGCCAGGTTGACCTTCTTGCCGTCCGACGAGAGGGTGGCCGAGGTGACGGTCAGCGTCTCCTCGTCGATCTTCGGGCCGCCGTAGTTCGAGGTCGCCACGTACCTCCACTGCTTGATCTTGTAACGCGCGGCGAGGTCGGCGGCGGTCTCCGTCGACACGGGCTGGGTGTACTCCACCTCGAAGCCGGCGGTGGTGGCCCGCATGGCGAGCATCTCGAACGTCGTGGTGCTGTTCGGGGTGAGCTTCTGCAGGCCGTACGACAGCTTGCCGGTCTGGCCCCAGTTGCCGCCCGCGCCGAGCCCACCGACGTAGATCGCGCCGTCCGGGCCGATGTTGACCTCGGAGACACCCGCCTCCAGGCCCTGGGTGAGCCGGAACAGGGCGCCCTGGTACTCGCCGTTGACCTTTTCCACGTTGGCGCGCTGGAGGCCGCCGTACGTCACGTCGCCGATGACGAACTGGCCGGCGTACCGTCCGCTGGTCAGGTACAGCGGAGTGCTGGGAGAGTTGGCGATCTCGTTCTGCGGCATCCACAGCACCGGCGGGGTGACCGCTGCGGTGTCGAACGGGCCGGCCGGGTTGGTGTAGTGGTTGAAGAACCGGCCCTGCTTGATGTGCACGAGCTTCGACGAGGGCAGCCAACCACCCTGGTTGTCGGTGACGAAGATGCCGCCCTCCGGGCCCCACCCGATGCCGTGCGGGGTACGCAGACCACCGGCGACGTAGCTGATCGCGCCGGTGTCCTTGTTGACTTTGAGGGTGGTGCCCCGGTTGGTGGCGGGCTGCGGGTTGGTGGTGGCGCCGCCGGAGTTGATCGACACCGACAGGTTCAGGTAGAAGAACCCGTCGGCGTAGAGCAGGCCGAAGGCGAACTCGTGGAAGTTGCCCCCGTACGGCCAGGTGGCGACCGTCTCCAGCCGCTCGGCCACCTCGTCGCCGCCGGTGTTGACCAGCCGGGTCAGCCGCTGCTTCTCCGAGACGTAGACCACCCCGTCGACGACCTTCAGCCCCATCGGCTCCTTCAGCCCACCGGCGATCTTCTTGGTGGTCACGGCACCCGGAGTGGTCGCGCCGCCGGTGTTGCCGAGGATCCAGACCTCACCGTCCTGGGAGGTGCCGGACTGGTCGCTGCCGCCCCAGGTGGAGACGACCAGTCGGCCGTCGGCCAGCCAGTCCATCCCGGTGACCTTCGGCTGGAACCCGCTGGGCCGCAGGTTGGTCAGCGTGTAACCGGGATGCACCCCGGTCAGCGGCAGGCCGTCGCCGGGAGTGTCGGCGATGCCCTCGCACTCCTTGCGGCCCGGCGCGGTCACCCGCACCACGCCGGCGTCGGTGCTCAGCGCCGAGTTCGGTACGACCACGAAGGACGACGAACCGGGCGTCTTCCACTCCAGGGTGATCTGCTGCCCACCCCCTCGCTCGAAATGGTCGATGCGCAGCGCGTGCAACCCAGCGGTGAGGGTGACGGTGCCCTCCTTAGGTGGGGTCGCGCCGTGCAACCCGTCGTGGTTGATCACCACGGTGTTGTCGATCGCCAGCTTGGAACCGTCGTCGCTGCTGAGCCGGAACGTGTAGCTGCCGGCCTGGGTGGTGGTGATGTTGCCGAGCACCTGCGAGACGAAGTTGTCCTCGAAGCCGAAGTCGGCCGCCGAGGTCCAGTTGATCGTGGACATCAGCTTGTCCACGTTGGGGGTCTGCGCCGGCTTGAGGGTGCAGATCTCGGAGAGCGGCACCTGCACGTCGAAGACGCGAAGCGTGACGCCCGGTTCCTGTGCGGGGGCAGCGGCGGCCGGAGCGGCCCAGGCGCTGGCGGTGAGAACGAGTGCGAGCGTACCCAGGACGGGTGTGCGGAGTCGGCGTAGCAGGGGTGTGCCCATCGTTCCTCCAGGAGGCGGTGGAGTGTCCGGCGGCCGGGCGTGGAGCAGCGGTGAGGGAGGCCGTCGGCCCGGTGCCGTAACGTCCTCGACGCCGACGAGTGACGTTGCGGAAACACCGGCTGGATGGATCGAGACATTAAGGTGTTTCGATTGAGGTGTCCATGGCTTCGCCTCGATTCATCAAAAGTTGCTGATGTCCGTGCGAAAGTTCGTGGTGGTTGACACGGAATGCCCGATGCGGTGGTCCGTATCCGGTGTCTGCGTCGCGGGTCGGACCCGGCGTCGGGCCGCTGCCGTCCGCGCGCCAGGATGGGCGCGTGGACTCCGCACTCCAGCGCTACCTCGACGACCTGGTCGCCGGCGCCAAAGACGTGCTCGGGGCCGACCTGGTCGGCGCGTACGCGGCCGGCTCGGTGGGGCTCGGCGCCTACCAACCCGGCCGCAGCGACGTGGACGTGGCGCTGGTCAGCGCCGGGCAGCTCACCCCGGCAGCCAAACGGGAGGTGGTGGCGCGGCTGCGGCACGAGGCGCTGCCCTGTCCGGCACGAGGACTGGAGCTGGTGGTCTACGACCGGGCGGTGGCCGCGTCCGGAACACCGGAGCCCGGCTTCGAGGTCGAACTGAACACGGGTGCCGCCATGCCGTTCCGGTGCACAGTCGACCCGGCCGAACGACCGGCCGCCGACGGACGCTTCTGGTACGGGTTGGACCGCAGCATCCTGCGCCAGAGCGGGCTTCCGCTGCTCGGTCCGCCGGCCGGGGAGGTCTTCGCCGACCTCACGGCGGCCGACCTGCGTCGGCTGCTCGTCGAGGCGCTGTCCTGGTGGCTCGCCCTGCCGACACCGCCGGACGACCAGCCCGCGCCCGGCACCGAGGACGCGGTGCTCGGCGCCTGCCGGTCCCTGGTGCGGCACCGCGACGGCGTCTGGCTCGCCAAGGTCGCGGCCGGTCAGCGGCTGGTCGACGCCGGTGACCGGGCCGAGGTGATCCACCGCGCGATCGCCGCACGCCACGGCGGGCCGCCACCGACCGGCGCGCAGGCCCGCGCCTTCCAGCAACGGGTACGCGACGAGATCGCCGGACAGCCGGCCGTCGAGCTGGTGGTTAGCGGACCGGACGGGACTGCAACGAGGCGAAGAGCAGGTTGAGACCCTCGGTCATCGTCGGATGGGTGATGACCGCGTCGCGCAGAGCGGTCCACGGCATCCCGGCGAGCATGGCCAACTGCACCGACGTGATCACCTCGCCGGCCTCGGGCCCGAGCAGCGCCGCGCCGAGGATCCGGTCGGTGCCGGTGTCGACGACCGCCTTCCACATGCCCTGGGTCTGACGCAGGGTGCGTGCCCGGGGGATCGCGGCGACCGGTAGGCGGGCGACCTCGACGTCGTACCCGGCGCGACGCGCCTCGGTCTCGGTGAGCCCGACCCGGGCCAGCTCCGGGGTGGTGAAGACGGTGTACGGGACGAGCCGGTCGGCGGTGCTGCGCTGCCCACCCGCGAGGTTCGCCCGGATGATCCGGTAGTCGTCCAACGAGACGTGGGTGAACTGCGGGCTGCCGGCGACGTCTCCGGCCGCCCAGGTGCGCTCGGCGGTGGTGCGCAGGTGCTCGTCGACCTCCACGAAGCCCCGCTCGCTGAGGCGTACGCCGGCCACGTCCAGGTCGAGCCCGTCGGTGACCGGTTCCCGACCGGCGGCCACCAGCACGTCGTCCCCGGTCACCAGGCTGCCGTCGTCGAGCGTCACCCGGATCGTGCCGTCGACGTCCCGGTCGACCCGGGCCACCGCGACACCCACCCGCACGTCGATGCCGTCGTCGACGAAGACCCGCATCACCGCGTCACTGACGTCGGGATCCTCGCGGGTGAGCAGTCGGGGGCCGCCCTCGACCAGTGTCACCGCGCTGCCGAACGACGCGAACATCTGCGCGAACTCCACCCCGACGGTGCCACCGCCGAGCACCACCAGCCGGGCCGGGAGCCGATCCAGGCGCAGCAGGGTGTCGCTGGTCAACACCCCGGCCTCGGCCATTCCGGGCACCGAGGGCAGGTGCGGACGCGTACCCGTGTTGATCACCACGTCCGCGCCGCGCAGCAGCCGCTCGCCGCCGTCGGCGAGCGACACCCGCACGGTCCGGGGGCCGACGAACCGGGCCTCGCCGATCACCAGGTGCAGGCCGGAGTCGAGGAACTGCTGCCGGTTGGCGGCCACCATCCCCTCGACCACGTCCTGCTTGTGCGCCCGCAGCAGATCGACGTCGACCTGGCCGCCCTGCACCACCAGGCCGAGCGCGCCCGCGTCGCGCAGGTGGCGGGCCGCCCGGGCGCTGGTCACCAGCGCCTTCGTCGGGATGCACGCGACGTTGATGCAGCTGCCGCCGATCATGCCGCGTTCGACCATGGCGACCCGCTGCCCGGACCGGGCGACGTCCATGCTCAACGTCTTGCCGGCCTTACCGCCGCCCACGACGAGCAGGTCGAACTCCTCCGGTCGGTCGGTCACCGACTGCTCCTCTCGGCCGCCGGGCAGGCCGGCGCACGCCGCTGGTGCGCGGTCCGGGCGCGTCGCCGTCGTGCTGCGTGACGGCCTGCCAAGCCTGCCAGGTCGGCCGATCCCGGCGACCCGGTTCCGCGCAGAAACCGCCCTCCCACCTTGATCAAGTGATGAAAAGTAGGTCTTCCGGTCCTCTCCGGCCTACTTTTCATCACTTGATCACCGCCCGTGTCCCCAGGTCAGTGCCGGGCGGCGCCGTTCTCGCTGACCGGCTGCCCAAAGGCAAGGAACGGCACGGGCGTCGGTGCGTCCGCATTGATGTGCCGGGGGAAGGTCGGCTCGGTGTCGTCGGTGCTGACCTCCCGCGCCGTCGTCGGTACGCCACCCTGCTCGCCGTTCACGTGCTCGCCGTTCACCTGGTCGGCTGGAGCATGGTCCGCGGAGCTGGCGCTCTCCGCCGGGGCCGGGTCGACAGGCGCGTGGACAGGAGTGACGCGATCGGCGTCCGCCTCGCTCGCCGTGGGTCGGTCCACGGAGAGCCGCTCGACGGTGAGCCGCTCGACCCCCGCCCGCTCGGGAGCGGGTCGGTCGGTGCCGGAACGGGAGCCCACCATCGGGTACTCGGCGGTTTCCGTCCCGCCGGCAGCCGCGGCCATGACCGCGGCGGCGGCGAGGTCGGCCACCCGCTTCGCCTCCCGTTGCACCCGGGCGCGAACCTCCTTGGCGTGTCGCTCGGCGGAGTCCCCGGCCCGCCGGGCCTCCTCCAACCGGGTGCTCTCGGCGGTGAGGTCCCGGCGGACCTCGCTGAGGCGCTGCTGCATCCGCGACAGCTCGTCCTCCAGCGTCTCGCCCTCCTGGCGGATCTCGGCGAGCTGCTGGCGGGCGGTGTCCAGCTCGGCGTTCAGCTCAGTGGACTCCTGCTGGCGCTCCGCGATCTCCTGCTGAAGGGCCGTGAGCTGCTCCTGGTGGATCGCGGCCTGCTCGTCGGCGCGGTTACGCAGCTCGGTCACGTGCTGCTGCGCCTCGGCCAGCAGCGCGGCGATCTGCTGCTCGGTCGCGCTGCTCTGCTCGGCGAGTTCCTGCTCGGCGGCGGCCTGCTGCTCGGCGATGTCCCGCTCGGCGGCGGTCCGCCGTTCGTTGACCTCCCGCTCCACGCTGGCCTGCCACTGGGCCATCTCCTGCTGGTTCTTCGCCCGGGCCGACTGGAGTTCCTGCTGGATCTGGGTGCGGGCCGACTTCATCAGCGCGTCGGCGGCGACCCGGGTCTGGTTGAGCTGCTGCGCGCTCTGCTCGGTGATCCGCTTCGCCTCGTGCTGGGCGCGCTCGTGCGCCGCCTCACCGTCGGCGCGCAACTGCTCCGCGTGCTCGCGGATCGCTGTCAACTCGGCCTCGGCCAGCGTGCGCCGCTCCTCGTGCGCCTGCTCCTGCTCCGCCCGCCGGGTCGCCAACTCCTCGGCCAGATCCTGACGTGCCTGCGCCGCGCGTTCCCTGGTGTCGGCGAGGATCTGCTCCGCTTCGCTGCGCAGCTCGTTCGCGCGGTCGGTGGCCGATTCAGTGATCATGGTGGCCTGCTTGTCGGCGAGAGCCATGATCTCGGCGACCATCGGGCCCAGGTCGTGGATCGTCGCGCGGTCCACCTGCACCGGTTTCTCCTGAAGGTCGGCTAGTTCGGTCCGTAGGCGCTGCACCTCGGCGGTCAGCTCACGGACCCGGACGGCGGAGCGCCCGTGCTCTCCACTGAGCATCGCGATCTGGCCGTCGAGCTGCTCCAGGTGCCGGTCCACCTGGCGTTTGTCGTAGCCGCGCAGGGCGAACTCGAAGTTCGGCCGCGAGGCCGCATCGTCGCGTCCTGAGCGCGGCTCAGCGCCGATGGACATGCGCCATCCTCCGTACGATTCGGGGGCGTGAGGGTCGGCGGTCGCCTGCCCCGCGGGCCGTCAGTGTGGCGCAACGCTACCGCCGAGCCGACCTGATGCGAAGTCCCGCCCCACCACGTCTCACGTTGTCGCCCCGCGTCCCGCCCACTCCCGCGCCGATCATGGACTTGTGGTGCCGGAAAGCTGTGGACTCACCACCTTTGTCATCCCGCACAACTCCATGATCGACGCAGGTCTGCCTAACGGCGGCGAGCGAGGAGGACCGCGTCGTGGATGGTCACGTCGTGGCCGTCCGGGTCGGTGGCCGGGCGGGGACGGGCCTCGGCCGTGAGCACCTCCCACTGCGACGGGTCCAGACCGGCGGCCACGTCCTGCGCGGTGTACATCATGTCCGGCATGTGCATCCGACGAGCCGTCGTCCACAGGTCCGACGGATGGTGCCCGACGATCAGCAGAACGCCGCCGGGAGCCACCGCCGCGGCCAACCGGTCGAACAACTCCCGCCGCTGCTCCGGCGGCAGATGCATGAACTGCGCGGACACCAGGTCGTACGCCTCCTCGGCCGGCGGCTTGTCGCGCAGGTCGGCGTGCGTGAACTCGATCCGGTCACCGACGCCGACGGTGTCGGCGTTGGCGGCGGCCCGGGTCAGCGCGGTGGCGGAGATGTCCACGGCCGTGACCTGCCAGCCCCGCTCCGCCAGCCACACCGCGTCGGCGCCCTCCCCGCTGCCCACGTCCAGCGCCCGCCCCGGGGCCAGGTCGGCGACCTCGGCGACGAGCTGCGGGTTCGGCCGGCCACTCCACACCGCCGGTCGGGACTGGTAGCGCTCCTCCCACGCCGGCTCCTCGAATGCGGTGGCCACCACCTGCCGGTACTCGGCGACCGCCACACGGGTGTCCTCCGCGATCAGGTCGGCGTTGATCGCCGCCGCCGCGTTCAGGCCGGCCCCCGCGGACGTGATCACCTGAGCGCGGAGGTCGGCCACGTTGCCCGCCACCCAGACACCCGGGACGGTCGTCGCACCGGTGGGGTCGGCCGGGATCTGGGCACCGATCACGTGCTCACCCATCGTCACCTCCTCCGGGGCCAGGCCCAGGCCCACCAGCAGCCCGGCGCGAGGGGTCAGCCGCGTCGCCACCACGACGGCGTCGAGCGCCACCACCCGGCCGTCGGCGAGCCGTACACCGGTCAGCGCGTCGTCGGTCACCTCCACCTCGGCGACCGGACCCGGCACCACCGCGATGCCCCGGGCGGCGAGCCGCTCGGCGACCTCCGCGTCCGGTGCGGGGGAGCCGTGCAGCAGGAGCAGCACGTTGGGGCTCCACTGTCGCCACATCTCCGCCTGGTGCACTGCCAACGGTCCGGTCGCCAGGACGCCGATGCGCTGGTCCCGGACCTCCCAGCCGTGGCAGTACGGGCAGTGCAGCACGTCGCGCCCCCACCGCTGCGCCAGGCCTGGCACGTCGGGCAGTTCGTCGGTCAGGCCGGTGGTCACCAGCAAACGCCGAGCCCGCACCGAATCCCCGCCGTCGAGGCTCAGCCGGAACCCGTCGTCGTCCCGGGTCGCGGCCTCCACCCGCCCGGTGCGGAACTGCCCGCCGTACCCGGCCACCTCGGCCCGACCGGTCGCGAGCAACTCGCCCGGCGGCGTCCCCTCCCGGCCCAGGTAGTTGTGAATCCGGTCGGCGGGCGCGTTGCGCGGCTCACCGGAGTCGACCACCAGCACCGACCGTCGGGCCCGGCTCAGCGCCAGGGCTCCGCTGAGCCCCGCGGCGCTGCCGCCGACCACCACCACGTCGTATGTCTCGTCCACTGGTCTCTCCTCTTGCTTGTCGTCTGGGAACACCATCCGTCGCAACCAGTCGGGTGGCAACTATCCTTGCCGTTATGGCAAAAGACGACGCCGTCGCGCTGGCCGGGGTCGGCCCCCGCCTGCGCGCCCTGCGCACCCAACGCGGGATCACGCTGACCCAGCTCGCCGACCTCACCGGCATCTCGGTGAGCACCCTGTCCCGGCTGGAATCGGGCAGCCGCCGGCCCACCCTGGAGCTGCTGCTCCCGCTGGCCCGGGCGTACCAGGTGGCGCTCGACGAACTGGTCGACGCCCCGGACACCGGCGACCCTCGGGTACGCCCCAAACCGATCATCAAGCACGGCATCACGTTCCTGCCGCTGACCCGCCGACCCGGGGGTCTGCAGGCGTTCAAGCTGATCTTCCCGCCGGACGCCCCCAGCGGCGATCGGAGCCAGCAGACCCACGAGGGGTACGAGTGGCTCTACGTGCTCTCCGGCCGGCTGCGTCTGCTACTCGGCGAGAACGACCTGATCCTGACGTCGGGCGAGGTGGCGGAGTTCGACACCCGGGTTCCGCACCGCGTCCTCAACCCCGGCCCCGGCACCGCCGAGGCCCTGATCCTCTTCGGGCCGCAGGGGGAGCGGCTGCACGTCCGCGCCCGCCCCGCCACGCCCGACCAGGGGTAGTTCATTTCGCGTTCGTTCGTACCCTGCTGGCATGACCACGGGGCGAGCAACCAGGCTGAGTACGAGCCAGGGCTACTACTGGCACGCCATGCTCCTTGGCAATCGCACCCTGGCGCGTCGAGTGTTGACGACGGCGAAGCCCGACAACAGGGCCCTGGCGGCGGTGCTGGCGGGCATGTTCACGGTGACGGTGCGCTGGCTGCGCCCTGATCTGGACAGCCCGGAGGAGATCCACCAGTTCGCCGAGCGGGTGACCATGCGGCTCCAGGCAGCGTCCGACGTCACCGCGGACGAGATCGCGCTGCTCGTCACCGAACAGTTCGCGGACGTGCCCGAGGTCGACATCACGCCGCCGCGCCGCGTCGCCGCGCAGTGGGGGGTGATCGTCACCGCCACCGTGGGTCTCGGCCTCGCACCCGGCAATCTCGATCGGTTGATCAGTGAGGCGGAAGGACTCGCGCGGCAGTGGGGCATCGATGTCGTCGCCTATCGCCCCGGGCCGCTCTTGCGGTGGCGCTTCGAGATGGCGGAGGGCCGCTGGTACGGGTACTCGGCAAGGGAACGCTGGCGCACAGAGCGGATGGGTGCCTTCGTCGACTGGTGGCGGGACTGAGCGGGAAGCGCCCGACTCGCCGCCACCGTGCGTGAACGACTGGTGCGAGGATGGGCCGATGATCGATGCGGCATCCCAGCGTTGGCCCGACCGGGTCGAGCACCGGGACATCGTCGTCAACGAGGTTCCGGGCTTCCGTCCGCTGACGTTGGACCTTGTGGTGCCGGTGGCGGCACCCCGACCGGTCCCGGTCCTGGTGTGGATCCACGGCGGGGCGTGGCTGTTCGGCTCGCCCAAGCGCCCGGCGGACTGGCTCATGGAAGCGGATCCGTTCAGCGCCGCCATCCGGGCCGGGTTCGCCGTCGCCTCCGCTCAGTATCGACTGAGCGGCGAGGCGCCTTTTCCCGCCCAACTCGACGACGTCAAGGCGGCGGTGCGCTGGCTGCGCCGACACAGCGACACGGTGGGCGTGGACCGCGAGCGGATCGGGGTGTGGGGTGAGTCCGCCGGTGGGCATCTGGCCTCGATGGTCGCGCTGACCGGAGACGACCAGGACGACAGCGGCGTCCAGGCGGCGGTCTGCTGGTACGCGCCGTCGAACCTGCTGACGATGCAGTCGCAGGCGCACCCGTCCGGCACCATCGACCACGACGCGGCCGACTCGCCGGAGTCTCTTCTGATCGGCGCCCCGTTGGCCGACAACCCGGAAGCGGGCCGGGCGGCCAGTCCGATCACCTACGTCACCGACCAGGCCCCACCCATGCTGCTGGTCCACGGTGACCAGGACCTGGTCGTACCGGTAGGGCAGAGCGAGGAGCTTGCCGCAGCATTGACCGCGGCCGGTGCCGAGGTCGAGTTGTCGGTGGTGCGGGGTGCCGACCACTGCTTCGGCGGAGTGCCGCTGGAGCCGCTGGTCCGCGACACTCTGGCGTTCTTCATCCGAGTCCTCGCCCCGGAGACCGGGGTGTTGCCCCATCACTAGGGTGACCCGGTGAACGCACATGACGTCGCCGCCAGACTCCCCGACATCGAGCGGCTGCGGCAGCGCTGCAAGGCACTGGCCGTGCTCGAGCGCATCATCGACGGTGGGGACCCCTACTACGCCTACACCTCGACCTGGGGCACGGACCAGGCGGCACTGATGAGCAATGGCAGCGGCGACGAGTGGGCTGTCGTGTTCACCGCCGACGGCGCATTCATCCGGCTCTTCGATCACGAGTCGGCGATGTCGCCGTACCGTCATCCGGACCACGAGTTGTGGCCGGGCCTGGTGGACGGTGTCCCTGAGGTCCTGCGTCCGCAGCTGACCGAACCCGCCTTCTGCGACGAGGCCGGGCAGTTCATCGCGACGGCCGTGCTGTGGCGGCTGTCGGGGGACGAGCGCTGGCACGCCGGCGACGGCATCGCCTTCCCACCATCGAGCGGACCGTACGAGGACACCGGCCCGGACGGGGCCAGCATGCTCGACATCCTGCTCGACGACATCGTCGACCGTTTCGTCGAGTTCGCCGTCGACTACTACGAGATGACGGTGGACCGAGCGGCAGTCGAGCACATCGTTGCCCATCGACCGCTCACCGACACCGTGACGAAGGCACTGAATCCTCAGCTCACCGTCGCCGACCTGCGGGTAGACCTCGCCGCGATCGGCTACCCGATCGCCGGGGACGACGCTGCGACGGTCGGAGTCCGATCTGACGGCGCGTTCTCCGTGAACACCGTGGGATGGAGCAGGGCAGCCTTCCCGTTGAGTTTCAGCGTTCGCGAGGCAGGCGGCTCCTGGATGGTGAGTGCGTCCGCGGCACAGGCCGCGGAGCTGGTCGATGTGCTCATGCCCGCCGGGAACGACACCATCATGGTTGTCGGCCTGGAGACCAACAGCTTCCTGGACGAGGACTATCGACAGTGGCGGCCGTCGCGGATCGCGG
>NZ_JBSFBM010000133.1:0-17276 GCF_053592955.1 Micromonospora sp. NPDC002411
GTCCGGCCCTCTGGTCCCCGCGTCTGTTCCGGGAAAGCGCGGTCAACGCTCAACGGTGCCCCAATAATCCGTGCCGCGATAGAAACCAGTGGTGAGTTGCGCGGATCTTGGGCGTAAGGCGTGGGCGAGGGGCGAGAGGCCGAAGGCGAGCGGCCTCAGTAGGCGACGCGGTACCAGTGCTCGGTCTCGCCGGGCAGGCGCACCATCCGCACCTTGGTGCCGCCCGGGTGGTCGAACATGCGTACCCCGTCTCCGAGCAGCACCGGGGCGAAGAACATGAGGACCTCGTCGAGCAGCCCGGCCTCGATGCACTGCTTGGCCACGTTCGCGCCGAGGACGTTGACGTACTTGTCCCCGGCGGCCTCCTTGGCCTGGGCGACGGCGGTGTGCAGGTCACCGACGAACGTGACGTCCGCGGGTGGCTCGGCCGGGGGCCGGTGGGTGAGGACGAACACCGGCCCGTGGTACTGGCCGCCGAACGCGCCTTCGTTGTCGGTGCCGCGGTTCGGGTCGTCGCCGCCGAACGTGCCGTTTCCGGCCAGGATCGCGCCGACACTGTGCAGCAGGCGCTCCGCCGTCGGATTCTCACCCCCGAGGTGGTCGGTCAGCCACGACATGTCACCGCCTGGGCCGGCGATGTAGCCGTCGAGTGATGCCGTCGCCGAATATAGAACCTTGGCCATCAGCCGAGGGTACGGCGCACTGCCCCACAGCGCCGCGTGGATCAAGCGGCGAAGAAGACGAGCCAGAAGACAGCGGGTCAGGCGGGGACGGGCTGTTCGGCGCGTACCGCAGTGGTTTCCGCGCGGGCGATGGGCCCGGCGGGGAGCGCGGCGACCCCGGCCGCGACGGCGACCGCCGCTCCGGCGAAGAGGAACGCCCAGCGGACGCCGCCGGCGTGGTCGACGATCAGGCCGGCGACCGAGCCGCCGGCCGCGCTCGCCGCGACGGCCACGGTGACGACCCAGGTGTACGCCTCGTTCAGCATGCCGGCGGGGGCGATCCGGCCGACCAGGGTGTTCTCCAGGGTCAGCGCGGGCGCGATGGTGGCTCCGCCGACGACCAGCGCGACTCCCAAAGCCAGCGGGGTGGGCATCACCGAGAACACCGCGAAGGTGCCGGCGAGGGCGGCGAGGAGCAGGGCGAACTGGCGGGTCATGTTCGGTGCCGGCTTGCGGACGCCGAACCACACGCCGCCGGCGGCGCTGCCGAGCCCCCAGACAGCGAGGAGAAGACCGGCCAGGCTCTCCGGGTCGTCGGTGGTGTGGCCGCTCGCGTACGCCGGAACGATCACGCCGGCGGCGCCGAACGCGATGCCCAGCCCGGCCACGCAGACCAGCAGGGCCGGGAATCCGGCGACCCGCAGCGGCCCGAGGCCTCTGGCGTGGTGCTCCTTGGGGTGCGGCTGCCAGCCGCGCATGACCTGGCCGAGGGCCACGGCGGTGGTGCCGGCCAGGGTGACGACGGCCGCGCCGATCAGCGCGGCTGCCGCGTCAGCGACCAGGACGAAGCCGGCGACCAGCAGCGGGCCGAGCACGAAGACGATCTCGAAGAGCGTGGTCTCGGCGGCCAGGGCGGTGTTGCGCAGGGCGTACCGGCCGGAGTTGGGACCGGTCAGGTCGTTCCAGGCGCCTCGGATGGCGGCGGTGAGCGGCGGGTACGTGGCACCGGCCACGCCGCTGGCGAGGTAGATGACGGCCAGGGCGTCGTCGCCCGAGCGGCTGGCGAGCAGCAGCCCGGTGAGCGCCAGGGGGTGGGCCACGGCGGTGACCAGGAGGACGGGGCTGGGGCCGACCCGGTCGGCGATCCGCCCTGCTATCGGGCTGAGCGCGGCGCCGGCGACGGCGTAGATCCCGCCTGCCACGGCGGCCAGCGAGTATCGCCCGGTCACCTGCTCGACCACCAGGAGCAGCGCCAGCGGGGTCATGCCGATCCCGAGCCGCCCGATGATGCCGGTGACCAGCAGCATCGGCGCGCCCGGGATTCGCCAGACTCCCAGGTACTGACGCAGCGCGACCACGGTGGACCTCCCGAGGATGTAATGAGTGTGAGCCGTTTACGACCCTAACGGCACGGTGCGACGGCAGACAGCGGTTATCGGCTCCGACACAGCACTCCGCCCGTACCCGGGGCGACCGGGTACGGGCGGAGGCGTCGATCAGCGGGGTCAGCGCTGGAACTGCACCGGCCCCGAGTTGCGGGCCATCTGCTCCAGCCGGGCGACCCGGTCCTCCATCTTCGGGTGCGTGGCGAACAGCGCCGCCATGCCGCCGCCCCGGAACGGGTTGGCAATCATGAGGTGCGCGGTGCTGGTGAGCTGGCCCTGGGCCGGCAACGGCCGACGTCGGGCCACCGCATCGATCTTGCGGAGCGCGCTGGCCAGGGCGAGCGGGTCGCGGCTCAGCTCGGCGCCCGAGGCGTCCGCCTGGAACTCACGGCTCCGGCTGATCGCCAACTGGATCACGGTCGCCGCGATCGGGCCCAGGATCAGGGTCAGCAGCAGGACGGCCGGGTTCGGCCGGTCCTCGTCGTCCCCGCCGCCGATCGGGATGAAGAAGGCGAGGTTCGCCAGCAGGGTGATGATGCTGGCCAGGCCCGCCGCCACGCTGGAGATCAGGATGTCCCGGTTGTAGACGTGGGACAGCTCGTGCCCGATCACGCCGCGCAGCTCGCGGTAGTCGAGGATCTCGGTGATGCCCTGGGTCACGCAGACCGCCGCGTGCTGCGGGTTACGACCCGTGGCGAACGCGTTGGGCTGTGCGGTGGGGCTCACGTAGAGCCGGGGCATCGGCTGCCGGGCGTCGGCCGCCAACTCCCGCACCATCCGGTACAGCTCGGGGAACTGTGCCTCGGTGACCGGTTGCGCCCCCATCGAGCGCAGTGCGAGCTTGTCGGAGTAAAAGTAGGAAACGCCGTTCATGACCAGCGAGATGACGACAGCGATGACCAGGCCACCACTGCCACCGAACCAGTAGCCCACCGCCAGGATCAGGGCGCTGAGCAGGCCAAGCAGCGCTGCGGTCTTCAGACGGTTGTGGTGCACGATCTCTCCTTCGGTGCACGGATCGCCGGGATCCGCTGACCGGTGCAACAACCCGGTACCCGCCAACCATCCGTTACAACGCTGAGAGTTGACTGAGACTGCGCCGCAGGTCAGGCCAGGTCGGGTCAGCGGCCGGCGACGTCGAGCACCAACTGCGGGGCGACGCCGAGCACCACGGCGGCCACCGTCGTCACCGCCAGCACCACGGCCACCACACCCACCAGGGGTACGGCCGCAACGCCGCCGCCACCCGGGGTGGCGGGAGACGTGGGCGCCCAGAGGGCGGCGGTCACCCGCAGGTAGTAGGCAAGCCCGATCACCGCGTTCAGTGCCACCACGAGCGCCAGCCAGGCCGCACCGCCGTCCAGCAGCGCCCGGACCACTGTCACCTTCGCGAACAGGCCGGCGAGCCCTGGTGGCAGGCCGGCCAGGCCCACCAGCGCGAGACCGAGCGCCGCCGCCCGCCACGGGTGCCGGCGGGCCGCCCCGCGCAGGTCGTCCAGCGTGCCGCCGTCGGCACCGGTCGGGCGCAGCGCGGTCACCCCGGCGAACGCGGCCAGCTCCAACACCACGAAGAAGACGGCGTACGCCACAGCGGCGGCGTACGCGGCGGAGCGGGCGTCGTCAGTGCGACCGGCGGCCAGCGCCAACGCCCCCAGCGGGGCGAGGATGTAGCCAGCCTGGGCGACGGACGACCACGCGAGCAGCCGGACGGTACGCCGCTGCCGCAGCGCGACCAGGTTGCCGACGGTCATCGTGAGCACCGCGAGGACGGCGAGCACCGGGCCGGTCTGGTCCGCCGGTAGTGCCCGCTGCACCACGGCGAGCAGGGCGACCAGGCCACCCAGTTTCGACGCGGTGGACAGGTACGCGGCCACCGGCAGCGGCGCGCCGTCGTAGGTGGCCGGCGCCCACGCGTGGAACGGCACCGCCGCCACCTTGAAGGCCAACCCGACCAGCAGTACCGCCACCGCCGCGGTGGTCAGTGGCAGGTCCCGCAGCTCCGGCCGGTCGGCGAGCAACGTACTGAGTCGGTCCAGGTGCAGCCCACCGGTCACCGCGTACAGCAGGGCAGCGCCGAGCAGCGTCAGCGTGGTGGCGACCACGCTGACCACGAAGAACGTCACCGCCGCCTCGGCGCTGGCGAGACTGCCCCGACGCAGGCCGACCAGCACGTACAGCGGCAGGGTCAGCGTCTCCAGGGCGACGATCAGGGTGATCAGGTCACCGGCCGCACCGAGCACCACGCCGCCGGTCATCGAGCAGGCCAGCAGGAAGCAGTATTCCCCCACCGGTGACCGCCCGGCCCGTAGCGCGGGCACCGACAGCCCGAGCACCCCCACTGTGAGCAGCGCGACCACCGCGCCGACCAGGGCGGCGCGACCGCCGAAGATCCAGGAGCAGTCGGCTCCGACACAGAAGGTCCGCCGCTCACCACCCATGCCGACCACTGCCGAGCCGACGGCGGTGCCGAGCGCACCCAACGCGGCCGCCACGATCGTGGCCCGTGGCCGGGCCAGGATCAGGTCGGTGAGGAGCACGAGTACGGCGGTGCCGGCGGCCAGGTAGGCCGGGAGCAGCGCGACGCTGTCCACGCTCTGCACACCAGTCATGGGAGGACCACCCCGATCAGGGCGTCGACGGGAGTCTCGGCGACGCCGAGGACCAGCGCCGGGGCCAGCCCGATGGCCAACGCGAGCAGCACCAGCGGGACCCAGGCGGTCAACTCCGCACCGGCCAGGCCGGGACCGACCTGCCCGACGGCGGGGCTCGGACGGTTGTGGGTGACCTGGCGCAGCAACCGCAGGAAGTACGCGGCGGTGAGCGCACCGCCGACCGCCGCCAGCACCCCGAGGGTGGTCCAGAGCGGTCCGCCCACCTGGACGGCAGCGATCACCGCGAAGGCCTCACCCCAGAAGCCGGCCAGCCCGGGCAGGCCGAGCGACGCGATGGCCGCGAACGCGAGCAGACCTGCCAACCGGGGTGCGGTCTCCCGCAGCCCGGACAACTCGGCGAGCGCACCGGTGCCGGTACGGTCCTTCACCGCACCGGCCAGGAAGAACAGCAGACCGGTGATCACACCGTGCGCGACGTTGCCGATCAGCGCGGCCTGTATACCGGTGGTGGTCAGCGTGGCGACTCCCAGCAGCACGAAGCCCATGTGTCCCACGCTGGAGTACGCGATGAGCCGCTTCACGTCCGACTGGGCCAGGCAGACCAGCGAACCGACCAGGATCGCGGCCACGGCCAGCACGCCGAGCGCCGGCGCCGCCCAGCGGGCACCCTCCGGCGCAACCCCCACCGCCACCCGGATCAGACCGTAGGTGCCCATCTTGAGCAGCACGCCGGCCAGCACGACACTGCCCACCGTGGGTGCCTGGGTGTGCGCGTCGGGCAGCCAGGAGTGCAACGGCCACAGCGGGCTCTTCACCGCGAACGCCACCGCGAGCAGTGTGAACGCGGCCAACTGGGTGCCCCGGGACATCCCCGCGCCACCGGTCAGCGTCATCAGGTCGGCGGTGCCGGCGGCGGCGACCACGACGTACACGCCGACCAGCAGCAGTACCGAGCCGAACAGGGTGTAGAGGGCGAACTTGCGGGCCGCCCGACGCCGGTCCGTGCCGCCCCAGCCGGCGATGATCGCGTACATCGGGAGGAGGACGACTTCGAAGAACAGGAAGAACAGCACCAGGTCCAGGGCGAGGAACGTGCCCAGGATGCCCACCTCGACCACCAGCAGCAACGCGACAAGCGCCCGGCCGCTGCCGCCGTCGGGGACCCGCCACATCGTGTACGCGCAGCACAGCAGCGTGAGCAGCGCGGTCAACACCACCAGCGGCCACGAGATGCCGTCCACGCCGAGGTGGAAGCGCAACTCCAGACCGGGCACCCACTGCAGGTCCAGTTGGTGCCACGGACGCACCGCCGGAGCGTCGGCCGACCAGGTGACCCAGCCTCGACCGCCGAACACCAGCGGCACCGCGGCCAGCAGTGTCAGCGCCGCAGCGACAGTGCCGACCAGTCGGGCCGCCCGATCCCGGGGGATCGCGGCCACCGCGACCGCGCCGAGCGCCGGCACCGCCAGGACAGCGACGAGCAACACCTGCCCGAACGTCATTGAGTTACTCCGATCAGGGCGGCGGCCAACCCGATCAGCAGCGCGCCGGCCAGCACGCCGGCGGCGGCCCGGGGCAGCGCCGCCCGGTGCAGCACGGCCAACCCCGCCCCCAGCGCGGACGCGGCCCGACCGCTGCCCTCGACAGCGCCGTCCACCACCACCTCGTCGGTCGTGCGCGCGACGCGGGCCAGCGCCCGGACAGGGCGTACCACGACTGTGTGCTGGACGTCGTCGAGCCGGAACGCGCTGGCGAAGACCGGCCGCAGCGGACCCAGCGCGACCGCCGGATCGGCGGTCGGATCGCGTCGCCAACGCAGCCACACCAGCCCGGCGCCGACCAGCAGCAACGCGAGCGGCAACAGCACCCCCGGGCCGAGGTGGACCAGGCCGTCCTCGGAGCCGGCCACCGGAACTGTGGGGAAGCGCAGACGGTCGGCGAACGCCCCGACGAACCCGGCAAGACCGAGCAGCGCGGCCGGCACGGCCAGCAGCAGTACCGGCCAGCGCAGCACCGCCGGCGGGTCGTGCGGCTGGACCAGCGGCAGGCGGGGTGCGCCGAAGAAGGCGCGAAGCAGCAGGCGACCGGCGTACCAGGCGGTGATCGCGACGCCGAGCAACCCGGCCATCCACACCAGCCAGCCCACCCAGGACGGGGCCGGGCCGGTGCCCTCCAGCGCGGCGGCTTCGGCCACCGTCAACACACCGTCCTTGCTCCAGAAGCCGGCGAACGGCGGCACCCCGGCCAGTGCGCCCAGGCCCACCACGGTGCACCAAAACGTGACAGGCATGCTGCGGCGCAGCCCGCCCATCTCCGACATCAGCGTGGTGCCGACCGCATGGATCACCGCGCCCGCAGCGAGGAACAACAGCGCCTTGAACGCGGCGTGGGTCAACAGGTGGAACAGCGCCGCCGACGGGGAGCCGACGGCCAGTGCACCCGTCATATAACCCAGTTGGGACACCGTCGACCAGGCCAGCACGCGTTTGATGTCGTCCTGCGCGGTCGCGGCGAGCGCGCCGAGCAGCAGGGTGATCGCGCCGACCACCCCGAGCACCGTCAGCGTCACCGGAGCGGCAGTGAACAGCGGGTAGAGGCGGGCCACCGCGTACACCCCGGCGGCGACCATCGTCGCGGCGTGGATCAGCGCCGAGATCGGCGTCGGGCCGGCCATCGCGTCCGGCAACCAGGTGTGCAGGGGGAACTGCGCGCTCTTACCGGCGACCCCGGCGAGCAGCAGCAGACCGGCGGCGGTCAACGTCGCGCCGGAGTGGTCGTGGGCGAGCACGTCGGCGATCCGGAAGCTGCCTGTCGACACGCCCAGCAACGCGATGCCGAGCAGGAACCCGACGTCACCGACCCGGGTCACCAGGAACGCCTTCATCGCCGCGGCGGGAGCGCCGGGCAGTCGGCGGTCATGGGCGATCAGCAGGTACGAGCAGAGGCCCATCACCTCCCAACCGACCAGCAGCATGATCAGGTCCCCGGCGACCACCACCAGCAGCATGGCGCCCGTGAAGAGGCTGATCTGGGCGGCGTACGGGGGGTAGCGGTGGTCGACGTCGATGTCGTCGTGCGGACCGCGACGCAGGTACCCGATCGAGTAGACCTGCACGGCCAGGGCGACAGCCGTGACCGCCACCGCGACCAGCGCGGCGGCGCCGTCCAGCCGTACGCCGAGGGTCACCGCCAGCCCGCCGACGTCGACCCAGGTGGTCGACGTCTCCGTCGGCCCGTCGACGGTCAACAGCAGCGCGACGGCCAACGCCAACGCGCCGGCCGCACCGGTCACGCCGAGCGCGACGGCAGCCTGCCGGGCCCGGCCACCGCCGGTCGTGTCGTCAGGACGCGGGGCCGCCGGCAGCAGCAGGCCGGCCAGGCCGGCGGTGAGCGGTACGGCAGGCAGCAACGCCCCGAGCAGCCCAGTCACCGGCTCGCCTCCGTGTCCAGAACAGCCGTCTCGCGACCGTCGACTGTCTGCGTCGGCTCGGTCAGCGGCACGTCGTCGACAGCAACGGTGGCCCGCAACCGGTAGAGCTGCAGGACGATGGCCAACCCCACGCCGATCTCGGCGGCGGCGAGGACGATGACGAACAGCGCGAAGACCTGCCCCGAGTGCGGGAGTACGGCGCGGGCGGTGCTGTCCGCGGTGACCAGGATCAGGTTGACCGCGTTGAGCATCAACTCGACCGACATCAACACCAGCACCGCGTTGCGTCGACGCAGTACGCCGTAGACGCCGAGCCCGAACAGCAGCGCGGCGGTGACGTACGGGATGACCGGCCTCACCGGCGCCCCCCGGGCTCCGCGTCGGCCAGTTCGGTGGGTGCCGCCGTCGCGCGGCTGGGCGGACGGCCGATGTCCGGTCGGGACAGCACGATCGCGCCCACCAGGGCGGACAACAGCAGCACCGAGAGCACCTCGAACGGCAACACCCAGGACTGGAAGATCTGCTCCCCCAGCCGCTCAGCGGTGCCCGTGTCGGGCAACGCGACGGTGCTCCAGCGGTACGCGTCGACGAGCAGCGCGGTCAACCCCAGCCCGGCGCCGCCACCGATCAGGGCGGCCGGCCAGCCCGGCCGGTCCAGGTCGTCGGAGGCACCGATCGGCGCCCGGGTCAGCATCACCGCGAACAACAGCAGGACCACCACAGCGCCCACGTAGATCAGCACCTGCACCCAGGCCACCAACTCGGCGCTGAGCACCAGGAAGTCACCGGCCAACGCGCCCAGGCACACCACCAGGTAGAGGCCGGCACGGACCAGGTGTCTGGTGGTCACCACCAGCACACCGGCACCGACCGCCACCGCGCCGAGGGCGAGCAGCAGCACATCCGCCCCGGTCACCGGCACACCTCCCCGGCTCGGGCGGTCACGACGCGGGGTCCTGGTCGGCTTCGGGGCGTACCGATGGAAAAGCCGGACGGGCGGCGGCGGCCTTGCGCGCGGCGGCCGTCTCCTCCTTGGCCGGCTCGCCGTTGGGGTCGTGCGCGGGCGGTGGCGGCACGGTGGCCATCCACTGACCGAGGTGGTCCTTGTCGTGCAGCAGGTCCTTGATGTCGTACTCGGCGTACTCGAACTCCGGCGACCAGTAGAGCGCGTCGAACGGGCAGACCTCGATGCAGATACCGCAGTACATGCAGAGCGAGAAGTCGATGTCGAACTTGTCGAGCACGTTGCGCTGCCGGGGGCGGGCGGCGCCGGGCACCGCCACCTCCTCCTTGTGGGAGTCGATGTAGATGCACCAGTCCGGACACTCGCGCGCGCAGAGCATGCAGACCGTGCAGTTCTCCTCCGACAGCGCGATCACGCCCCGCGAGCGGGGCGGCAGGTCGGGGGCGACGTCCGGGTACTGCTGGGTGGTCGACCGGCTGGTCATCGTCTTGAGGGTGACCGCCAACCCCTTCACCAGGCCCGCGCCGGGAAGGCCCCCGCGTTCGCTGGCGCCACCGTGCTCGCTGGGGTCGCTCATGTCGACCATCCTGCCCTGTGGCCCCGGCGCGCGCGACCACCACCCGCGGGTCGACGGCCCTACGGGGTACGCGAGGAGCGCGGTGGCCTGCCGATCAGTCGGACCCGTTGACGACGGTCGGGGGCAGCATCTCGACGCCGAGTTGTTGCAGCAACTGGAACAACTCGGTGCTGCTCCACACCTCGACGATCCGGCCCGCCGGGTCGAAGCGCAGGAACGTCGCGCCCGAGTAGCTCACGACCTGACCAGTCGGCGGCACCGGCCCGAACTGCCCTACGTGGGTGCCGGCCGCCCGCCAGTGCACCGCCACGCGCTCGCCGGCCGCCACCACGTCCACGATCTTGTAGCGCAGGTCGGGGAAGGCCGCCCGGCGCTCGCGATGCCAGGCCAACGTCGCCTCCGGCCCGGTGCCGCCCAGCCCCGGGCACTCCTCGGCGACCAACTCGTACGCCGATTCCTCCCGACGCGCGTTCCACACGTCGGCGATGAACCGCCGGGCCGCCGCCTCCACATCCGTCATGCCGGCGAGGGTATCCGGGCTCACCGCGTCGATCGGTCGGAGATCGGTAAGGATGGGGAGCAGGGCAGCAACACGACCGGGAGGCTGACGTGGGCGAGGAAACAGGCGGCAAGTACGTCGAGCCGGGTGGCGAGTTCACCCGCGACCAGCGGTACATCGCCACTCGGATCACCAAGGACGGACGCGACGGGTACCCGGTGGAGCCGGGCCGGTACCGGCTGGTGGTCAGTCGGGCCTGCCCGTGGGCCAACCGCCTGATCATCGTGCGACGGCTGCTCGGCCTGGAGGACGCCCTCTCGATGGGGGTGGCCGGCCCCACCCACGATGCTCGGAGCTGGACGTTCGACCTCGACCCGGACGGCCGGGACCCGGTGCTCGGCATCGAGCGCATCCAGGAGGCGTACTTCAAGCGCTTCCCCGGCTACGAGCGCGGCATCACCGTGCCGGCGATCGTGGACGTGCCGACCGGGCAGGTGGTGACCAACGACTACGCGCAAATGAGCCTCGACCTGTCGACGCAGTGGGTCGCGTACCACCGCGACGGCGCGCCGCAGCTCTACCCCGAGCACCTCCGCGCGCAGATCGACGAGGTCAACGACGTGGTGTTCCGGGACGTCAACAACGGCGTCTACAGGTGTGGTTTCGCGGGCAGCCAGGAGGCGTACGACAAGGCGTACCACCGGCTCTTCGACCGGCTGGACTGGCTCACCGAGCGGTTGACCGACCAGCGTTACCTGGTTGGCGACACCATCACCGAGGCGGACGTGCGGCTGTTCACCACGCTGGTCCGCTTCGACCCGGTCTACCACGGTCACTTCAAGTGCAACCGGCAGAAGTTGAGCGAGATGCCGGTGCTGTGGGCGTACGCCCGGGACCTGTTCCAGACCCCCGGTCTCGGCGACACCATCGACTTCGACCACATCAAGCGGCACTACTACGAGGTGCACCGCGACATCAACCCAACCGGGATCGTGCCGCTCGGGCCCGACCTGTCCAACTGGCTCATTCCGCACGGCCGGGACGCGCTGGGTGGCCGCCCCTTCGGTGACGGCACCCCGCCCCCGCCGCCGGTCGAGCCGGTCGACCCCGCGCACACCCCGCTGCGCTGAGCCGATCCGACCCACCTGACGCCGGTTCGTCGCCAAGATCCGCGCAACATCAGGGTTGTTGGTGTCTCCCGCGTGTCGGAGGCAGCAATATCCGGGACGTTGCTCGGATCTTGGGGCGTGGGCGTCGGGGGTGGGGCGTGGGGCGTGGGGTGCCGGACGTGGGGCGTGGGTGCGGCCCATCGGGCTCGCCAGCGGCGGACCTGGCGCTGGACATGATCGTGAGGCGCTTTCGAGCTGAATCGTTTGTGACATCAGGCGGTATCTCGGCCGCCGCGGTGGTGCCGGGCAGCCACCGATTCGTTTACGACATCAGCTCGAAAGCGTCTCTCGGGCCCGGTCCGGAGCGCCGCGCGACATCAACCCGAAGCGCCGCGGGCGGACCCTCCGTCGGCTCGAGACGATCGCGAGGGGAGCTGCCTACAGGGCGATGCGGACGGCGGCGGTGAGGACCAGTTGCCCGAGGGACGCGGGGACCAGCACCAGCCAGCAGAGCCGTTGCAGCTGGTCCTCGCGCAGCCGGGGGTAGGACACCCGGAGCCAGATGATCACGAACGACACGGCGAAGATCTTGAGTAGCGTCCAGAGCCAGCCGAGCTGGTCGTCGGCGAACGGGCCCTGCCAACCGCCGAGGAACAGCACAGTGGTCAGCGCGGCGATCACCACGATCCCGACGTACTCGGCGAGCAGGAAGAACGCGAAACGCAGCCCGGTGTACTCGGTCATGTAGCCGAAGACCAGCTCCGAGTCGGCCACCGGCATGTCGAACGGCGGTCGGCGGATCTCGGCCAGCCCGGCGACGAAGAAGATGATCATCGCGGGCGCCTGCCAGAGCAGCCACCACGGCTGCCACGCCTCGACGATGCCGGAGAGGCTGAGCGTGCCCGCCGCCATCGCCACGGAGGCGGCGGCCAGCACCAACGGCAGCTCGTAACCGAGCAGTTGGGCGGCCCCGCGCAGCCCACCGAGCAGGCTGTACTTGTTTGCCGACGCCCACGCCGACATCAGCACCGCCACGACCCCGACACCGACCACGGCCAGCACGAAGAACAGGCCGATGTCCAGAGGTTGCCCGACCAGGTCGTTCGGGCCGAGCGGGATGACCAGCAGCACCAGCAGGTAGGGCACCAGCGCCACCGCCGGGGCCAACCGGAACACCGCCCGGTCCGCCTCCCGCGGGGTCACGTCCTCCTTCTGCACGAACTTGACCCCGTCGGCGACCAACTGGGCCCAGCCGTGGAAGCCGCCCGCGTACATCGGGCCGAGGCGCCCCTGCATGTGCGCCATCACCTTGTGCTCGGCCTGACCCACCAGCAGCGGCAGGGTGAGGAATGCGACCACCACCCCACCGATCCGGAGCACCAGCTCCACCCAGAGCGGCATCAGGTCGTACCCCCGTCGTGGTCGGGCCGGTCGTCGCCCGCCGCCGGCCCCGGCGCGGCCCGGTCGGTCGGTGCCGGGCCGTCGTTGTCGGCGGCAGACCGGGGAGTACGCGCCGGACGGGCCCCCGGGGCGGGCCGCGCCGGACGCTCACCGGCCGGCCTGGCCGGGGTGCCGCCGCGCGGGCCCTCCCCCACACCACCCGCGCCGGCCGGGGTGGGCGTGGTGCCCCACTCGCCCGGAGCGGGAACGCCCGGGGGGCGGATCGGCCGACGCCCGCCGCCGGCCTCCGACTCGCCCGGTTCCTTCGCGCCCGGCCAGGGCTTGGCCACCCGGGACGCGAGCACGAACTCCTTGCGCAGCGGGTGACCCTCGAACTCCGGGGGCAGCAGCAGCGGCCGCAGCTCCCCGTGGCCGGCGAAGTCGATGCCGAACATCTCGTGGGTCTCCCGCTCGTGCCAGGCGGCACCCGGGTAGACGTCGACGACCGAGGCGACAGTGGCCGCACCGCGCGGCAACCGGGTACGCAGCAGCACACCGTGGCGCAGCCGCGTCGACCAGAGGTGCGCCACCACGTCGAAGCCGTCCGCCAGCTCGTCCACGGCGGAGAGCCAGTCGAAGAAGTCGCAGGCCAGCTCGGTGTCGTCGCGGGCCGCGCGGACAGCGGCCAGCCAATTCGCCGGTGGCACGTCGACTGTGGCGCGGGCGAACCGTTGCCCGCCGGAGACCGACGGGGTCACCTCGACGGGCGCGAGCAGCGCGACCAGCCGAGCGCCGACCTCTTCGGGAGTCATGCCGCTGATCCTAGTGCCGCCCGCACCCGCACCCGGTCGCCGCCGATGCCCAGCGATCTGCCGGCTTTGGGCGCGGCGCAGCCCTCGGCGGGGAAGGATGAGGGCGTGCGCGCTGTGACTGTGAGACCCGGGGTGGCCAACTCGCTGAGCCTCGAGGACCAACCGGAGCCGGATGCCGAGGAGGGCTCGGTCCTGGTCGAGGCGTTGGCGGTCGGCATCTGCGGCACGGACCACGAGATCATCGCCGGGGACTACGGCGAGGCGCCGCCGGGCGCGGACCGCCTGATCATCGGGCACGAGTCGCTGGGCCGGGTGATCGAGGACGTGAGCGGCACCCTGCAACCCGGCGACCTGGTGGCCGGGATCGTCCGGCACCCCGACCCGGTCCCCTGCCCGAACTGCGCGGTCGGCGAGTGGGACATGTGCCGCAACGGTCAGTACACCGAGCACGGCATCAAGGCGCTACCCGGGTTCGCCCGCGACCGCTGGCGGATCGAGCACCAGTACGCGGTCAAGCTCGACCCGGCGCTGGCCCAGGTCGGCGTGCTGTTGGAGCCGACCAGCGTGGTGGCGAAGGCCTGGGACCACATCGAGCGGATCGGGCACCGGGCCGAGTGGCAGCCGCAGACCGTCCTGGTGACCGGGGCCGGCCCGATCGGGTTGCTGGCCGCGTTGCTCGGCGCCCAGCGCGGGCTCACCGTGCACGTGCTGGACCGCAACACCGAAGGGCCGAAGCCGGAGCTGGTCGCCGGGCTCGGCGCCACCTACCACACGGTGCCGGTCAACGAGCTGCCGTTCGAACCGGACGTGGTGATCGAGTGCACCGGCGCCCCCACCGTGGTCCTAGACGTCATGTGCAAGGCGGCGCCGAACGGGATCGTCTGCCTCGCCGGGGTGTCCAGCGGGGGCCGGACCATCGACTTCGACGCCGGGGCGCTCAACCGGGCGCTGGTGCTGGAGAACAACGTGGTGTTCGGCTCGGTGAACGCCAACCGGCGGCACTGGAGCATGGCCGCGCAGGCGCTCGCCCGCGCCGACCAGGTCTGGCTCGAATCCCTCGTCACCCGTCGGGTGCCCGTGAACCGGTACGCCGACGCGTACACCCCCGGGCCGGACGACATCAAGGTGGTGCTGGAGTTCGCGTCCTGAGTGACGCCTCGCCCGCTCAGATCCCCGGCAGCCGACCGTTGCGGAACAGGTCGACGAAGAGTTGGTGGTCCTGTCGGGCGCGCACCCCGTACGCGTGCGCGAAGTCCACCAGGTGAGCGACGAAGCCCTGCTCGTCGGTGTCCACCGCAGCGACGATCGCCTCCTCGGTGGAGTAGTCCACCAGGTCGTGACTGGACTCGTCGTCGGCGACCGAGTGCATCCGGGCCACCGCCCGACCGAGGTCGACGAGCACCCCGGTCAGCTCCTCCGGCTCGTTCACGTCGGACCAGTCCAGGTCGGCGGCGTACGGGGACACCTCGGCGACGAGCTGACCGGCGCCGTGCAACTCGGTGAAGCCCAACCACGGGTCGGCGTGCGCCTGCAACGCCCGCTGCGACTCGGCGGTCCGGTGCCCCTGGTGCTGGAAGTAGCCCCGGACCGTCTCGTCGGTGACGTACCGCGCCACGGCCGGCACCTGCGCCTGCTTCATGTAGATGACGACGTCGTTCTCCAGGGCCTGGGTGTGCCCCTCCAGCAGCAGGTTGTACGACGGCAGGCCGGCCGAGCCGATGCCCACGCCCTTGCGCAGCACCACGTCCTTGATCCGCGCCGCCACCGGCCGTAGCTGCGTCGAGCCGGTCGGCAGGGTGCCCAGATAATCCTGGAAGGCGGCGCTCACCAGATCCCGGGTGGCGTCGTCGATCTCGAAGACACCGTCGCCGATGGAAAAGCGCCGCTCGTAGTTGTCGATGGTGGTCTGCGCGGCGAGCAGGTCGACGCGGGTGTTGAGCCGTGCCTGCTGGAGCACCCGGCGCAGCACGCCGTCGGCGTTGTCCAGGGTGATCGAGCCGATCGCGTCGTCACCGCCGGCGGCGATCGCCCGCAACTCGGTCAGGTACGACCGCGCGAAGCCGGCCACCAGGTCCCCGATCGCCGTGTCGGAGAGGGCCTTGCCGTAGCCGAGCAGCGCCACGCTGGCCGCGAGCCTCCGTAGGTCCCAGGTGAACGGCCCGACGTACGCCTCGTCGAAGTCGTTGACGTTGAACACCAGTTGCCCGGACGCGTTCATGTAGGTGCCGAAGTTCTCCGCGTGCAGGTCACCGTGGATCCACACCCGGCTGGTCCGCTCGTCGGAGTAACGGTCGTCGGCGAAGTCGCCGCGCTGGTCGGCGTAGAACAGCGCGGCGCTGCCCCGGTAGAAGGCGAACGGCGACGCGGCCATCTTGCGGAACTTGCGGCGGAAGGCGGCCGGGTCGATCGCCATCGACGCACCGAACTCCTCGGTGAGTACGTCGACGATGTGGGCGGACCGCCGATCCACTGAACTGCTCATGAACCGCAGGCTAGTCCGGCTCGGCCACCCCGGACGCCGGACAACCGACTTGCCCCATTCAACCGAAAGGTCAGCACGGGGCAGCTCTGGGCGGTCTCGTCACCGATGCTGTACCGGACGCGGATCGATGGTTGTGCAACGGCAACCACACCATGGGTTCGCTGACGTCTATCTAGCCAGCCGACGTGATCGGCGCCGGCTGCCGTCACGGGAGGACAGATAGTCATGTTCCAAAAAACGGGGACTACTCACCGCCGCGCCGCTCGGCCTGACCGCGACGGTCGCCACGACCGGGTCGGCGGTCGCCGCGCCCGTCGGCGCCGGTGACCACACGCTCTCGGTGAGCAGGCTGATCCTGAGCCCGACCGGCCGGGGATACCAGGGCAGCGGCTCGGCCGCCGTCAGTTGGTGGTGGGCGGGCGCACCGGTGGCGCGGTGAGGGAGTCGACAGAACGCGGGGCAGCGGCTTCGCGGGGCGGCGCGTCCAACGGCGCGGCCAACACGTCACGCTGCGGCACGCCACCGATGCCGGACTGCTCGGCGGCGATCTTCTCCTGTAGGCGCAGGATGCCGTGCAGCAGCGCCTCCGGCCGGGGCGGGCAGCCAGGCACGTAGACGTCGACGGGGATGAGCTGGTCCACACCCTTGGTCACCGAGTACGAATCCCAGTAGGGGCCACCGCAGTTGGAGCAGGCGCCGAACGAGATGACGTACTTCGGCTCGGGCATCTGGTCGTAGAGCCGCTTGATCGCCGGAGCCATCTTGTCGGTCACCGTGCCGGAGACCACCATCAGGTCTGCCTGCCGGGGGCCGTGGGCGAACGGGATCACGCCGAGCCGGATGAAGTCGTGGCGACCCATGCTGGTGGCGATGAACTCGATGGCGCAGCAGGCCAGGCCGAAGTTGAACACCCAGAGCGAGTAGCGACGCCCCCAGTTCAACACGAACCGGATCGGCTCACCGAGCACTGCCGGTAGCTGCACGACCGCCCCCTTCTGTCCCCCACCGGACAGTCAACCACAGCGACTCCGAGCCTCGTTCCTGGCTTCGGGCGCGCCACTCAGAGCCACCGACGACGAGGCGCAGGAATCACCATCGAAGCTGACACGGGAAGACGGTTGAGCTGCCGAAAGGGCCCGGCCGACAATCTCGGCCGGGCCCGATCGGGCGTCGTCGTCCCGACGGCACGTCACACTCAGGCCGTCGTCACCGTCGAGCTGGGTCCGGTCAGCTCCCCGCGACACCCGGGCCGGGGCCGATCTCGCCGGGAGCGCCCGGGCCGGGGCCGATCTTCGCGGCCACACCCGGGCCGGGGCCGATCTCGCCCGGAGCACCCGGGCCGGGGCCGATCGCCAGGACCACAC
>NZ_JBSFBM010000134.1:0-17260 GCF_053592955.1 Micromonospora sp. NPDC002411
CGTCGCGGCACTGAAGCACCAGGGTGCCGGAGCCGACCGCCGGGATCATCGAGCCACGACGCTGCCGACCTGCCGGACGCGCTCGTGTGTGACATGTCGCCGCCATACGGCGGCGCGCTGGTGCCGTGGATGCCGGACGCGTCGGGGCTGCCGACACGCCCGGTGCCCGTCGTGCCGTGTCCGACCGGCGTCGAGGGGGAGCCTGCGGTTCCGTGAGAGCCGTCCGGTGCGGGGAGGCCAGCCGTTCCGCGAGCACCGGCCGCCGCGGGGAAGCCCCCCGTCGGGTGGAGGGAGCCTGCGGTTCCGTGGGCGCCCGCCGCTCCGAGGAGGCCGGCCGTCGCGGGGGTGCCCACGGTTTCGGGGGAACCCACTGCACCGGGGTCGGGGCCGACCCTGGTCCCGGTGCCATCCGCCGTCGCGGGGACGTCCGGTGCGCCGAAGCCGCCCCGCGCACCGGACGGCCGGCGGCGACCACCGGTCTGGGGCGAGTCGGCGCTGGCGGTGTCGCGAGTGCCGGCGGCCGGGAACCCGGCCGATCCGGCGGACGGCCGGGAACGCTCCCCGACCGATCTGCCGCCACGGTCCACGATGGACGGTTGCGTCGGCCCGTCCGGCGAGCCCGGGACCGCCCCATCGGTTCCGGTCCCGTCCGGTCGGTCGTCGCGGAGCCGCCCGGCGTCCGCCCGGGCGGTGTCGAGGTCCAGGTCGTGCAGCAGGCCGGGGGCGTGCGTGGCCACCACGTCCAGCCAGTGCTGCGGGGGTTCCCCGAAGCGGCGTGGCGGGTCCGACGGCGGCTCCTGCCGGGGTTGCCCGACGGGCTCGACCCGCCCGGCGAGGCGCTCGACCGCCCCGGCGGCCGAGCGCAGCCGGCCGGCCAACCAGTTACGCGGGCGCTGGCGCGGTGGCACCGCCGGTCTCCAGCTCCAGGCCCTCGTAGCGCAGGGTCAACGAGGCGATGGCGATCTCGTGGCTGAGGGTGTTGAGGTGCGCGCCACGCCACCGGGTCGGCCAGGCGCCGATCAGGTTCCAGCGCAGCACCTCCGTGGAGCCGACCGAGTCGAGCAGCACCACCGAGACGTTGCGGCGGTTGAGGGTGCCCTGCGCGGTGGCGTTCACCCAGTCCCACAGCTCGCGGGAGGCGGTGAGGCCGAAGTGCAACGTCACCGGCTCGTACTCGGCCTGGCCGGGCACCATCCGCATCCGGCCCAGGCCGTGCTCGCGGTACGGCTGCCCGGGGATGTTCACCTCCAACCCGGTCATCTCCGTGAAGTGGCCGTTGGTGACGCCGTTGATGAGTAGCCGGAAGTTGTACGCCCGGTACGGGTCGACCGGCGCGCCGGGCTGCGGGGTGGCTGTGGTGGGCATGTCAGCCTCCGATCGTCTCGGTCTCGGTGCCGCCGGCCCACTGGCTCAGCTTGAACACCACGAACTCGGCGGGCTTGACGACGGCAATGCCGATGTGGGCGATCACCATGCCGGCGTCGCGTACGTCCGGCGGGTTGGTCTCCTCGTCGCACTTGACGAAGAACGCCTCCTCGGGGCTGCGCCCCAGCAGCGCGCCGTCGCGCCAGACCCGGGTGAGGAACGCCCCGATGTCGCGTCGGATCGAGCGCCACAGGGTGAAGTCGTTGGGCTCGAACACCATCCACCGGGTGCCATTGGCGATGGCCTGTTCGATGGCGATGCTGAGCCGCCGTACGTTGAGGTAGCGCCACTCGCTGGCCTCGGCGGCGAGCGTACGGGCGCCCCAGACGCGGATGCCCTCCCCGGCGAAGTACCGGATCACGTTGACGCCCTTGGGGTTGAGCACGTCGTGTTCCGGTCGGGTGACCAGGTAGCCCAGGTCGACGGCGCCGCGTACGGGTTCGTTGGCAGGTGCCTTGTGCACGCCGCGCAGGGCGTCGGTGCGGGCCCAGATGCCCGCCAGGTGCCCGCTGGGCGGGGTGAGTTCCAACTCGCCGCTGATCGGGTCGCGGACCCGCAGCCAGGGGTAGTAAAAGGCCCCGAACTCGGACTGCCGTGGCCGGTAGGCCGCGCCCTCGTGCCCGCCGGAGCCGCCCGGCTGGGCCGAGCCGCCGCCGGGACCGCCCGAGCCGCCGCCCGTACCCCCGTCGGGCTTGGGGGGTTTGCCGGAGGACGGTGTGGCGACGCGGGTCAACGCGGAGATGTCGTCGATGTCCGGCGCCGGGTCGCAGATCGCGACCATGGTGCGGGTGCGTTCGGCCATGCTGAGCAGCGCCTCGTGCGACACCGGGTCGTGGAAGCCGGGGGCGGCGATGATGGAGATCTCGTCGACGGCTTCCAGGAGTTGCAGGCCACCGCGTCGCTGCCCGGTGCCGGTGATCGCGCCGCCCTCGCCGACGTTGACGACCCAGCAGCGGGCACCCCCGTTGTCCAGGAAACCGAAGACCGCCCGGGCGAGTGGGGTGCTCTCCACCCGCTCACCGCCGGCGAAGAGCCGCAGGAACTCCGTCCAGTTGTTGACCGGCACCGCCTTGCCGAGGTGGGCGGAGCGGTCCGGGGCGACGCCGACGAACGCGGCGATGCTGGTGCTCGCCGGGCCGATCGGTCGGGCGCCGCTGGGGACCTCCTCGACATAGATGCCGGGGGAGAAGTAGCTGGGCATCGGTCCTCCTGTGCGGGTGGGCGTCAGTGGGTCGGTGGCGCGCAGACGATGACGAGGTCGGGTTCGGTGGGGTCGACGTCGGCGGTGAGGACGAGTCCGCGTCCGGTCAGTCGGAGCCGGACCGGACTCGGGTGGTCGGGGTCGTGCGGGACGCCGGCGATCACGAACCGGCCGTCGGGGTCGGTGCGGGTCGCGGATCCGGTGGCGGGAAGCTCGACCCGCATCGCGGCGAGCGGTTGGTCCTCGGGGCCGACCACCCGGCCGGCGAGGGCGCGCACCCCGATTTGCCGCAGCCGCAGCGGTTGCAGGACCGGCGGCGCGGCCGGGGTGGGGTGGTCCACCTGCGCGGGCACGTCGATCAGCAGCGCCGGGCGCGGCACCGCGCCGAACGCGGTCCAGAGTGGCGGGTCACCGGCCTCCAGGACGACCGGGTACTTGCCGTCGGTGGTCGCGGCGGTGAGCACCCGGTCCAGCCGGGGCAACCCGGCCGGACCGGTCACGCAGAGCAGATAGCGGACCGTGAACCGGTACGGTTCGCGGACCGCGCCGCTGGAGCGGGTCTGCCGGGCCGGGCGCAACTCCAGCGGCCAGAGGGTGAGGCCGGGGGCGTCGCCGTCGGTGCGGGGCGGACCGACCGGGACGGGTTCTCCCACCGCGCCGGTCAGCCAGGAGGCCAACTCGGCGGTGGCCGTCTCGATCGGGCCGCGCCCATCGGTGGTCATCGCGGCGGCGTCCCCTGGATCCGGTACGCGATGGCCTCGTTCCACACGTGCGGGTAGACGCCGATCTCGAAGTACCGGGTGAACCGGTTGATCGGGGCGTTGGTGTGGTCGTGGTACAGCAACCACACCGGGGCGATGGTGAACAGCACGTAGTTCGCCAGCACCAGCGGGATGTAGAGCGGCCCGAGCAGGCGGCCCTGGAAGATGTGCACGTCCTCGTGCCGTTGGATGCCCGAGCTGGCGCCGGCGCAGACGGTGCCGATGGTGGTGGCGTAGCGGGGGGAGACCCCCTCCACCACGCAGACCCGCCCGCTGCCGGCCGAGGTGGGCCGGTCCAGCGAGTGCCCGAAGATCAGGTGTACGGCCAGGTAGATGGCCCCGACGACAGTGTTGAGAAGGCTCCAGGTGTGGTCGACGACGAAGAGGAAGATGCCGCGCGCGTCCGGCGCGTACACCCCGGCGGAGGTCACCGCCCAGCCGAAGACCGCGCCGACCAGCAGGCCCACGACGGCGCCGATCAGCAGGCCGATCGTGCCGCCGGCGAGGAAGCCGAACAGGGCGCCGACGATGACCTGGATCGCCGCGCTGAGAATTCCGAAGACCATGACGTCACCCCTCAGACCCAGGAGCGGACAAAACGGGGTTCGCGGTTCTGCGCGACCTGGGTTGGCGACGCCTGGGTCGCCTGCCGGTTACCGGGTGGGATCTGGTTGATGCCGAGCGCGGCGGAGAAGATGACCAGCGCGTTGAAGAACGCGATGACCCACTTCTCGCCGCCGGCCTCGTCGGCGAACGCCGCTGTCACGTAGGACAGCAGGAGCGCGATGCCGATGGCGATCCACTTGCGGGCCTTGTCGCCGCTGGGGCCGATGAGTCCGCCGATGACGTTGGTGGCCAGGAGGGTGGCGGCGCTGGCACCGGCGATGCTGCCCAGGGCTGCCCAGGTGAAGAGATCGTTCACGGCGAGCTGGTCGACCAGGTCGGCGGGCGGCGTGAACCGGTCGCCGTAGCGGTCGGCCAACTCGGTGGCGCGGGCCGCGAAGCCGGCCGGGCCGCCCGCGTACTGCCGGATGTAGCGGATCACGCCCCCCGTCCACGCGGGGAAGCCGATGCCGAAGATCGAGCCGATGTTGGCGTCGGTCTCGGTACGCAGCACGCCCTCGTCGAGGCAGCGCAGCGCGTCGAGTGCCTCGGCGAAGAGCATCCGCTCCTGGAGGTCGGTGAACGGCACCGCCCTTCCCGCGTCGGTGGTCAGGTCCGCAAGGCCCTGCCACAACCGGCCCCGGGTGCCGTCGTCGTACGAGTAGAAGCCGCGCCCCGCGGCACGGCCCGGCCGGTCGTACGCGTCGACCAGCTCGTCCACGAGCCGGTGCGCCGGCAGCGGCAGGAACTCCTCGCTGGCGGCCTCGAACTGACGGCGGATCCGCTGGATCAGGGTGAGGCTCACCTCGTCGGCCAGCGCCAGCGGCCCAGTCGGGTAGCCGGCCTGCAACGCGGCCTGCTCCACCGACGCGGCGGGGACGCCCTCGGCGACCATGCCGATCGCCTCGTCCATGAACTGGCCGATCACGCGGCTGGTGAAGAAGCCCCGACCGTCGTTGACCACGATCGGGGTCTTTCCGATCCGCCGACCCAGGTCGAACGCGCGGGCCAGCGCGGCGTCGCCGGTGCGCTCACCGACCACGATCTCCAGCAGTGGCATCCGGTCCACCGGCGAGAAGAAGTGCATGCCGATGAAGTCGGCCGGCCGGTCCACCCCCTCGGCCAGCCCGGTGATCGGCAGGGTGGACGTGTTGGAGGCGATCAGCGCGCCGGGTGCCAACACCGGCAGCACCTCGGCGAAGACGGCCTTCTTCAGCGCCGGGTCCTCGAAGACCGCCTCGATGACCGCGTCGCAGCCGGCGAGGGCGTCCACCTGGTCGGTGGTGGTGATCCGGTCCAGCACCGCGCGGGCTTCCGCCTCCGTGGCCCGACCCTTGCGTACCCGGCGGGCCAGCAACCGTTCGGCGTGCTCCCGGGCCCGCCCGGCGGCCTCCGCCGTGACGTCCTTGACCACCACGTCGATGCCGGCGCTGGCGCAGGAGTACGCGATGCCCGCGCCCATCATGCCCGCGCCGAGCACCGCCACCCGCCGCACCGCTGCAACGTCCACTGCCGGTCGGGCCGCACCGCCGTTGACGGCCTTCAGGTCGAAGAAGAACGCCCCGATCATGTTCTTGGCGATCTGCCCGGTGAGCAGACCGATCAGGTGCCGGGTCTCCACGGTGAGCGCGGTGTCCACGTCGACCTGTGCGCCTTCGACGGCGGTGGCCAGGATCGCCTCTGGTGCGGGCAGCCGGGCGCCCTTGAGCTGTTTGCGCAGGGTGGCCGGGAAGGCGGGCAACTGGGCGGCCAGTGAGCGGCTGGCGGGGGTGCCGCCGGGCATCCGGTAGTCCGGCCGGTCCCACGGCTGCTTCGGGTGGGGGTTGGCGGCGATCCAGGCACGGGCCCGGTCCAGCATCTCCGCCTCGGTGGCGACCACCTCGTCCACGATCCCGGCGGCCAGGGCGTCGGCCGGTCGCATCCGGCGGCCGGTGAGTAGCACAGTGGTCAGCGCACCGGCCAGGCCGAGCATCCGTACCGTCCGGGTGACCCCGCCGGCCCCGGGCAGCAGACCCAGTGTCACCTCGGGCAACCCGAGCCGACTGTCGGGCACGTCCAGCGCGATCCGGTGGTGGCAGGCGAGGGTGATCTCCAGACCGCCGCCGAGCGCGGATCCGTTGACCGCCGCGACCACCGGTCGGCCCAGCGTCTCCAGCCGGCGTAGGTCCCGTTTGATGGTGCCGAGCAGGTCGGCCAGCGCTGGCGCGTCAGCCCGGGTGGCCCTGATCATCTCCGGCAGGTCGCCGCCGGCGAAGAACGTCGACTTCGCGCTGGTCACGATGACCCCGACGAGATCGGGCTCGGCCTCCAGCCGGTCGAGGGCAGCGCTCATCGACGCGGCGTACGCCCGGTTCATGGTGTTCGCGGACTGGGTCGGGTCGTCCAGGGTGAGCGTGACGATGCCGTCGGCGCCGCGGTCGTACCGGATGGTGTCGGTCATTGTCGTCCTCCGGGTCAGCAGCGCTCGAGAACGGTGGCGACGCCCATGCCGCCGCCGATGCAGAGGGTCACCATGGCGCGGCGCAGGTCGCGGCGCTCCAACTCGTCCAACGCGGTGCCGAGCAGCATGGCTCCGGTCGCGCCGAGCGGGTGGCCGAGAGCGATCGCGCCGCCGTTGACGTTCACCCGGTCCGGGTCGAGTCCCAGGTCACGGACGTACTTCAGCACGACCGCCGCGAACGCCTCGTTGATCTCGAACAGGTCGATGTCGTCGACTGTCAGCCCGGCGGCGGCGAGCGCCTTGTGGGTGGCCGGGATCGGGCCGGTCAACATCAGCGTCGGGTCCGCCCCGGTGACCGCCGCGCCGACGATCCGGGCGCGTGGGGTGAGGCCGAGGTCGCGGCCGACCTGCTCGGAACCGATCAGCACCAGCGCCGCGCCGTCCACGATGCCGGACGAGTTGCCGGCGTGGTGGACGTGCTCGATCGCCTCCAGCCAGTGGAACTTCTGCAACGCCACCGCGTCGAAGCCGGCCGCCTCGCCGATCGTGGCGAAGGACGGGGTGAGCCGGGCCAACGCCTCCCGGGTCGTCTCCGGGCGCAAGTGCTCGTCAACGGTGAGGATGTCCAACCCGTTGCCGTCGCGGACCGGCACCACCGAACGCGCGAAGTGCCCGCCGGCCCACGCCTTGGCGGCCCGTTCCTGCGACCGCACCGCGTAACCGTCCACGTCGTCGCGGGTGAAACCCTCCAGGGTCGCGATCAGGTCGGCGCTGACGCCCTGCGGCACGAACGACGTGGCCAGCGCGGTCTGCGGGTCGGTCGCCCAGGCCGCACCGTCGGAGCCCATCGGCACCCGGGACATCGACTCCACCCCGCCGGCCAGCAGCAGGTGCTCCCAGCCCGAGCGGATCCGTGCGGCGGCGGAGTTGACCGCCTCCAAACCGGAAGCGCAGAACCGGTTGAGCTGCACCCCACCCACCTCGTCGGGTAACCCCGCCAGCAGCGCGGCGGCCCGCGCCAGGTCGCCGCCCTGCTCGCCCACCGGGGTGACGATGCCGAGCAGAAGATCCTCCAACCGGCCCACGTCCAGGCCGGGGTTGCGCTCGCGCAACGCGTCGATCAGGCCGACCACCAGCGAGATCGGCTTGACCCCGTGCAGCGCGCCGGTGTCCCGGCCGCGTCCGCGCGGGGTGCGGACCGCGTCAAAGACGTACGCCTCAGAGGGCACGGGCGATCAGCTCCTTCATGATCTCGTTGGTGCCGCCGTAGATCTTCTGCACCCGGGCGTCGGCGTACATCCGGGCGATCGGATATTCGGTCGTGTAGCCGTAGCCACCGAAGATCTGCAGGCACCTGTCGATGACCTCGCACTGCCCGTCGGTGAGCCACGACTTCGCCATCGCGGCGGTGGCCACGTCCAGGTCGCCGCGGCTGTGCCGGACGATGCAGTCGTCCAGGAAGACCCGGCTGACCCGGGTACGGGTGGCGCACTCCGCGAGCACCATCCGGGTGTTCTGGTGGCCCATCAGCGGCTTGCCGAAGGCGGTGCGTTCCTTGGCGTACGCGACGGTGAGCGCTACGGCCCGCTCCATCGCCGCGACCGCGCCGACACCGATGACCAGCCGTTCCTGCGGGAGCTGCTGCATGAGCTGGATGAAGCCCAACCCCTCGACACCCCCGAGCAGGTTGGCCGCCGGCACCCGGAACTCGTCGAAGAACAGCTCCGCGGTGTCGTTCGCGTGCAGCCCGATCTTGGACAGCAGTCGTCCCCGGCGGAACCCCTCCGGGTCACCGCCCACCTCGCAGACGAGCAGCGAGACACCGGCCGCCCGCTGCTCGGGGTCGGTCTTCACGGCCACGATGATCAGATCGGCCAGGCTGCCGTTGGTGATGAACGTCTTCGCGCCGGTGACCAGGTAGTCGTCACCGTCCCGGACCGCCCGGGTACGCATCGCCTGAAGATCGGAGCCGCCGTCCGGCTCGGTCATCGCGATCGCCCCGACCAGTTCACCGCTGCACAGGCCGGGCAGCCAGCGTCGCTTCTGCTCCTCGCTGCCGTACGCCGCCAGGTAACCGGTGACGATCCCACTGTGTACGGCCAGCCCGAGGCTGCTCTCCCCGGTGTACGCCTGCTCGTGCAGCATCACGGCCTCGTGGGTGAACCCGCCGCCCCCGCCGCCGTACTCCTCCGGGACGGACAGGCCGAGCAACCCCAGCTCACCGGCGCGCCGGTAGTGCTCGCGGTCCGGGTGGCCCTGCGTCAGCAGGCGTTCGGCGTGCGGCAGCACCTCCTTGGTGAAGAAGGTGCGGGCCAGGTCGGCGAGGTCTTCGTGCTCCGGCTGCCGCCAGGGCGAGGGTGGACCGTCGAGTGGGGGCGTCGGCATGAGCACCACCCTCGCGCCCTGTTGGCAGCATGTCAATAAGCCATGGGGTGGCCGCCCACCGTGCCGCCCGCCCTCGGCTCACCGCCTCAAGATCAAGTGATGAAAAGTAGGTCAGGAGCCGTTGCCGGAACTACTTTTCATCACTTGATCAAGGGGGTGCGCGAGGTTGCCCGCCTTGATCGACTCCGTTTCCTTGAAGTCGGGCCATGCGCCCGACCTGGATGCCCCGTCTTCAGCGAAGTCGAGTCGATAGAGGCGCGAGCGGCGGTGTGGGCGCGGCCTGGGTGGGCCTGAGCGGCGAGAATCGTGTCATGAGAAGCACGCCTCCGGCCCTGCTCGACGGAGCCCGGGTCACGATGTTCGCCAACCTGGCACCGGGCCAGTTGCCGACGGGGGCGACACGCCACTCCGTCAACGAATTCGCAGAGTTGGTCGTCCACCTGGCGGTGGCCCGCTACGACGAGGCCGAGGCGGACTGCTACCTCTTCTACTGCACGGGAGACTGGGCAGTGTTGACGGACACCTGTCACCCAACGGAGGCGGGGGCCGTCGCTCAGGCGGAGTTCGAGTTCGGCGATGTCGCCTTCGTGCGAATGGCAGACAGCGGCGGTAACCCGGAGGCCTAGCGCCGCTGGTAGGGCAGCCCAGCTGCTGGGCGACGTGGGCGAAGGGCCTTACTCGGCTTCGTCGCCATCCGTCGGGCGCGGCGGGCGGTGCTCGGCGATCCACGCTTCGACATCGGCGCGCAGCCACACCGTCGTGCCGTGCAGTCGCTGGAACGGTGCGGGAAACGTGGGGTAACGGATGAGCTGACGCATGCGGGTGCGGCTCACGCCGAGCAGGTCTTGCACCTCGTGCGGACCGACCAGTGGACCCGGGACTTCACCCATCACTCGACGGTAGGGCGATCAGGAATGCCTAATTGCGTCTACCTACTTGCGCAGTCCTTCCGAATGGGTGAGGGTGAACACGACGATGCAGCCACGGGGCGAGCGACCTGGGCAGCGTGGGCGTGGTCGGAGAGGGTGCTGATGGATCAGGCGACGGAGTTGGCGTGGTTGCGGGAGCGGGTCGGGGGATTGGAGGCAGCACTGCGCGGTGCGCGGAGGGAGTTGTTCGATCTCCGTTGTCGACTGACATTGATCGGTCGCGTGGTCCAGGACGTCGACCGGGTGCAGCGGGCGCCCGGCGTCGCCGTCGGTGCGATCAACGCGGCGCTCTACTCCGAGGCGTCCAATCTGCGTCACCTGGGACGGCACGTGGTTCGGCGCCGCCGAGGCGGGCCATGATCAGGTGATGAAAAGTAGGTCCGGAGCGTCTTCCACACCTACTTCTCATCACATGATCATGGTGCGGCGGCGCCTGACACCGAGGGCGACGCGGTGAGCTGCCGATAGGGTCGGGCAGATGAGTGTCGAGACGGCTCCCCGTCGCCGCCGGTTGGAGCCGGATGCCCGACGCGGCCAGATCCTGGCCTGCGCGGTCCGGTTGTTCGGCGAGCGCCCGTACGCGGACGTGTCGACCACCGACGTCGCCCGCGAGGCCGGTGTCGCCCGGGGCCTGGTCAACCACTACTTCGGCACGAAGAAGGACCTCTACCTGGAGGTCGTCCGGGTCATGGTGACCATTCCGGAGGTGGCCCTGGAGCGGCTGCCAAAGGGGGACCTCCGGACCCGGGTCGACGCCAGCGTCACCTGGTTCCTCGACGTGGTGTCCCGGCACAGCACGTCCTGGTTGGCCGCGGTCACCGCGCGGGGGATGGGCGGGGACGCCGACGTGGAGCGGGTGCTGGCCGAGGCCGAGGAGGTCGCCGCGGACCGCATGCTCGTCGCCGTCGGGCTGGCCGGTGAGGCGCAGCACCGCGAGGACCTACGTGGGATGGTCCGGGCATACGGCGGGCTGGCCACGTCGACAGCCCGGGAGTGGCTTCAGCGCGGCGCGTTGACCCGCGACCAGGTGCACCTCCTGCTGACCACCACCCTGCTGACCATCGTCGAACAGGTCATCCCGCAGGTCATCTCCGCCGACGGACCGGACCGCCCGTAGGCCTGAGCGGGCCGGCTCAGGCCGCGCGCCGCTCGTCGGCCCGCCCGGCACGAGCCGCCCTGCCGCCCTGCCCGATCTGTGCCGCCGGGGCGGCGAAACGGTCGGCGGCCTGGGCCGGATACGACTCGGGGCGGACCACCCGCAGCGGACGCTCCACCTCGTCGGTGCCGAACCGCCAACGTGACGGTGTCGGCTGCCGCTGCGGCGCGGGCCCACCGGGGCGCAGTCCGGGTCGGGACAGCAGCACGGTGATCAGGTAGCCGACCACCAGGAAGCCGTGGCTGACCAGTCTCTCCCCGCCCACCGAGCCGGTGGCGAGGTCGTTGACCGAGAGCAGCAGCAGCGTGCCGACGAACGCGCTGAGCATCGGCAGGAGCCCCGCCGGCGGGGTGCGGCGTACCGCCACGAAGAGGAAGCCGGCACCGACCGCCACGTTCCAGGCGGCCGACTCGTGCCACAGGTGTTGGCCGGTCGGGTGCAGGTGGTCGGCGGTCGCGCCCCGGCCCACCTGGGCCAGGCCGAGCACCAACTGCACCGCGCCGAGCAGGCCGAGTGCCGCGCGTAGCCCGGCGACCAGGGGGCCACGCCCGCCCAGGCGCCGCCACCACGACCGCCGGGGCGGCGGGGCCGCCGTGGTGGCGGCCAGGATCGCCGCTGTCCGGTCGGGCACGTCGGTGACCAAACGGGTACGAACCCGACGCGTCACCGCAGCCGCCGCCGTGAACCAGGCCCGGCAATCGGCACACCCGTCAAGGTGCCCCTGCGCCGCCGCCCGTTCGGCCGCGGTCTCCTCCCCGTCCAACTGCGCGGACAGGACCTCCCGCCACTGCTCACACCCCATGTACCGGTAGTCGCTCCGGCAGCCGCTCCGGTTCCCGGCGGCCGTCACCCGTTGTGGAATACTCGCCGGACCATGACGCGCTACGGCCTGCTGATCCTGCCCGCCACCAACCGGGTGTACGCCCGCTCCGCCGTCGACCTCACCCGGGCCGAGCTGGAGATCTTCGGCGGCTCGGCGCTCGACGGTCGGATCGGCGACCTGGACACCGAGGTCGTCGGTGGGGCGTCCTACGTCACGTTCACCGGCGACGGGCTGACCGAGCGTGACCTGGCCGTCCTGGGCAATCTCTCCGCCGGGTACGCGCTGTTCGAGATCGTCGGCGAGTTGCTGCGCCCGATCGAGTGGAGCCGGCTGGACCGTTACGACGACGACCTGCTCACCATCCAGAAGTACCCGGGCAAGACCAACGAGCAGTTCACCAAGCTGCTGCTCAACGTCACACTGCTCGCCTCGGACTGGGCCACCGAGATGACCAGCCGGCGGTTCCGGGTACTCGACCCGCTCTGCGGCCGGGGCACCACGCTCAACCAGGCGCTGATGTACGGGTTCGACGCCGCCGGGATCGAGCGCGACCAGAAGGACGTCGAGGCGTACCGGGCGTTCGTCACCACCTGGCTGAAGCAGAAGCGGCTCAAGCACCGGGTGCTGGAGTCGGGGCCGGTGCGCCGGGAGCGCAAGGTGGTCGGCCGACGGGTGCGGATCGAGTTGGCGCCGACCCGCGAGGAGCACAAGGCCGGCCAGACGCAGTTGTTGGACGTGGTAAACGCGGACACCGCCCGGTCGGCGGAGTTCTTCCGCCCGGAGACCGTGGACCTGGTCGTGGCCGACGCGCCGTACGGCGTACAGCACGGCAGTCGTACCGCCGATCATGGTTTGTCGCGTGACCCGCTGGCGCTGCTCGCGGACGCCGCGCCGGTCTGGGCGCGGTTGCTGCGCCCCGGCGGTGCGCTCGGCATCTCCTGGAACACCCACGTCGCCAGCCGCGACGACGCCGCGGCGGCGCTGGCCGACGCGGGCCTGACAGTGGTCGACGACGAGCCCTACCGCGCGCTGCGGCACCGGGTGGACCAGTCGATCATGCGAGACGTGCTGGTGGCCCGCCGCCCGGCCTGACCCGGCCTCGCACCTCCGCTCCCGCCACGCCCCGCGCCACCCCTCCGGGTCGCGCATGCCTCTCGCGTGCCCTTTGCTCTGCACCCGCGGCGGCACCAGGTACAGACCGTGAGCGTCGCCTCCGCAGGTGCAGAGCAAAGGGCGGACAACTGGTCCTGACCTCGCGGACCGCGGGGGGTTCTGTGCCACATTTCACCTGTTCAGGGTGCGCGTGTGAAAACCACGTCAAGAAAAGGTTCGCCGCCGTCATGGTCGCGTTATGACCCCTGCCGTCCGGCGGGTGGTGGGGCTTTGATTGCCCGGCGCGATCGGAAGGCGATCGCGACGAACCTTTCCGGTATGAGGAGTCAGCGTGTCTGACGTGGTGTTCGTGGTCCTGACGGTGGCGCTGTTCGCAGCGCTCGCCCTGGTGGTCCGGGCGGTGGAGAAGCTGTGAACGCGGTCAACGCCGTCGGTTTGGTGCTCGCGATCGTCCTGGGCGCGTTCCTGGTGTTCGCCCTGCTGTTCCCGGAGCGCTTCTGATGACCATGACAACAGCGGGCGTCATCTTCGTGCTGGCGCTGGTGGCGGCCCTCGTCGCCGTCTACAAGCCGTTCGGCGACTACATGTTCCGGGCGGTCTCCGGCACCAGGCAGTCGCGGGTCGAGCGGGGCATCTACCGACTCGTCGGGGTCAACCCGGCCGCCGAGCAGACCTGGGGTGTGTACGCCCGCAGCGTGCTGGCGTTCTCCGCGGTCTCGATCCTGTTCCTGTACCTGTTCCAGCGGGTGCAGAACCACCTGTGGCTGTCCCTGGGGTTCGACCCGGTGGTGCCGCACGGCGCGTGGAACACGGCCGTGTCGTTCGTGACCAACACCAACTGGCAGTCGTACTCGGGTGAGTCGACTATGGGTCACCTGGTGCAGATGGCCGGTCTGGCCGTGCAGAACTTCGTGTCGGCGGCGGTCGGCATCGCGGTGGCGGTCGCGTTGGTGCGCGGCTTCGCCCGTAGCCGCACCGGGCAGCTCGGCAACTTCTGGGTGGACCTGACCCGGGTCACGCTGCGGATCCTGCTGCCGATCGCGGTGCTCGGCGCGATCGCGTTGATGATCGGCGGGGCGGTGCAGAACCTCTCCGGCGGCACCGACGTGACCACGCTGACCGGCGGCACCCAGACCATCACCGGTGGTCCGGTCGCCAGCCAGGAAGTGATCAAGGAGCTGGGCACCAACGGTGGCGGCTTCTACAACGTCAACAGCGCGCACCCGTTCGAGAACCCCACCACCTGGACGAACTGGCTGGAGATCTTCCTGATCTTCCTCATCCCGTTCAGCCTGCCCCGGGTCTTCGGCCGGATGGTCGGGCAGAACCGGCAGGGCTACGCCATCGCCGCGGTGATGGGCATCCTGGCGTTCGCCAGCGTCGCCATCACCAACATCTTCGAGTTGACCGGCCACGGCACGGTGCCGCAGGCGGTCGGCGCGGCGCTGGAGGGCAAGGAGGTGCGGTTCGACGTGTCGAACTCGGCCACCTTCGCTGCCGCCACCACGCTCACCTCGACCGGTGCCGTGAACTCCTTCCACGACTCGTTCACCTCGCTCGGCGGCATGATGACGATGGTCAACATGATGCTCGGCGAGGTCGCGCCGGGCGGTACCGGTTCGGGGCTGTACGGCCTGCTCATCCTCGCGGTGATCACGGTCTTCGTGGCCGGCCTGATGGTGGGCCGCACTCCCGAGTACCTGGGCAAGAAGATCGGCTCGCGGGAGATCAAGTTCGCCTCGCTGTACTTCCTGATCACGCCGATCCTGGTGCTTGTCGGTACGGCGGCCGCGTTCGCCACCGGCAACAACTCGACAGCGCTCAACGTCGGCCCGCACGGCCTCTCCGAGGTGCTGTACGCGTTCACCTCGGCCAGCAACAACAACGGCTCCGCGTTCGGCGGCATCACTGTCAACACCACCTGGTGGGACACCGCGCTCGGGTTGTGCATGCTGCTGGGCCGTTTCCTGCCGCTCATCTTCGTGCTCGCGTTGGCCGGCTCGCTGGCCCGCCAGGCACCCACCCCCGCGTCCGAGGGCACCCTGCCGACCCACCGACCGCTGTTCATCGGCATGGTCGTCGGCGTCACCGTGGTCCTCGTCGCGCTGACCTTCCTGCCCGCGCTCGCGCTCGGCCCGCTGGCAGAGGGGCTCTGACCATCATGAGGAACGAGGACATGTCCGTCACGTCCGCCCCGACAGAGCAACTCCCCGGCACCCCGGCCACCCAGGGCAACCGGATCGGCGGGGGCCTGCTCGACCCGAAGCAGCTGGTCCGGTCCCTGCCGGACGCGGTACGCAAGCTCAACCCGACAACGCTCTGGCGTAACCCGGTGATGCTGATCGTCGAGGTCGGCGCCGCCTTCACCACCGTCCTGGCGGTGACCGACCCGTCGGTGTTCGCCTGGGCGATCACCATCTGGCTCTGGCTGACCGTGATCTTCGCCAACCTGGCCGAGGCGGTCGCCGAAGGTCGGGGCAAGGCCCAGGCCGCGACCCTGCGGCAGGCGAAGAAGGACACCATCGCCACCCGGCTGATCGACTGGAAGCCCGGCGCGCGCGCCAACACCTACCGCGACGAGGCGGTGCCCGCGCCCGAGCTGCGGCAGGGCGACATCGTGCTCGTCGAGGCGGGCGGCATCATCCCCGGCGACGGGGACATCGTCGAGGGCATCGCGAGCGTCGACGAGTCGGCGATCACCGGCGAGTCGGCTCCGGTCATCCGCGAGTCCGGAGGCGACCGCAGCGCGGTCACCGGTGGCACCAAGGTGCTCTCCGACCAGATCATCGTGAAGATCACCCAGAAGCCGGGGGAGAGCTTCATCGACCGGATGATCGCCCTGGTCGAGGGCGCCAACCGGCAGAAGACGCCGAACGAGATCGCGCTGAACATCCTGCTCGCCGCGCTCACGGTCATCTTCCTGCTGGCCGTGGTGACTCTTCAGCCGTTGGCGATCTTCTCCAAGGCGTACCAGGCGGCGGCACCGGACAGCGGGGCGATCACCGGTTCGGGTGTCACCGGTGTCGTGCTGGTCTCGCTGCTGGTCTGCCTGATCCCCACCACCATCGGCGCGCTGCTCTCCGCCATCGGCATCGCCGGCATGGACCGCCTCGTCCAGCGCAACGTGCTGGCTATGAGCGGCCGGGCCGTCGAGGCGGCCGGCGACGTCAACACCCTGCTCCTCGACAAGACCGGCACCATCACCCTGGGCAACCGGCAGGCCGCCGAGTTCGTACCGGTCGAGGGGGTCGACGCCGCGACGGTGGCCGACGCCGCGCAGCTGTCCAGCCTGGCCGACGAGACCCCGGAGGGGCGCTCGGTGGTCGTCCTGGCGAAGAACGAGTTCGGGCTGCGCGAGCGCGAGCCCGGCGTCATGCCGCACGCCACCTTCGTACCGTTCACCGCGCAGACCCGGATGAGCGGCGTCGACCTCACCCCGGACGCCAGCGTGGACGGCGGCGCGGTGGGCACGGCCCGCCGGGTCCGCAAGGGCGCCGCGGCCGCGGTGATGAAGTGGGTACGCGAGAACGGCGGCCACCCGACCGAGCAGGTCGGCGAGATCGTGGACGCGATCAGCGGCACCGGCGGCACCCCGCTCGTGGTCGCCGAGCACGTCGACGGTGAGCCCGCCCGCGCCCTGGGCGTCATCCACCTCAAGGACGTCGTCAAGTCCGGCATGCGCGAGCGGTTCGACGAGATGCGCCGGATGGGCATCCGCACCGTGATGATCACCGGCGACAACCCGCGAACCGCGAAGGCCATCGCCGACGAGGCCGGGGTGGACGACTTCCTGGCCGAGGCGACGCCGGAGGACAAGCTCGCGCTGATCAAGCGGGAGCAGGAGGGCGGCCGGCTGGTCGCGATGACCGGTGACGGCACCAACGACGCCCCGGCGCTCGCCCAGGCCGACGTCGGCGTGGCCATGAACACCGGCACGTCGGCCGCCAAGGAGGCCGGCAACATGGTCGACCTCGACTCCGACCCGACCAAGCTGATCGAGATCGTGGAGATCGGCAAGCAGTTGCTGATCACCAGGGGTGCGCTGACGACGTTCAGCATCTCCAACGACATCGCGAAGTACTTCGCGATCATCCCGGCCATGTTCGCCGGCCTCTACCCGAGCCTGGACGCGCTGAACATCATGCGGCTGGCCAGCCCGGAGTCGGCGATCCTGTCCGCCGTCATCTTCAACGCCCTGGTGATCATCGCGCTGATCCCGCTCGCCCTGCGCGGCGTGCGGTACCGGCCGGCCGCCGCGTCGAAGCTGCTCAGCCGCAACCTGCTGGTGTACGGGCTGGGCGGCATCATCGTGCCGTTCATCGGGATCAAGCTCATCGACCTGCTCATCCAGTTCATCCCGGGGATTTCGTGATGCGCCTACCCACCTGGATCGCCCAACACCTCGCCGCCCTGCGCGCCGTACT
>NZ_JBSFBM010000135.1:0-17236 GCF_053592955.1 Micromonospora sp. NPDC002411
GTCGAGGTGCTCGGCCAGGGTGTTGGCGGTGTACGGCCGGGTCGGATTGGTCGACGACGGCAGCACGTTCGGTTCACCGGCCACCGTGATGATGTCCGGCGCGTGCCCGCCGCCGGCCCCCTCGGTGTGGTACGAGTGGATCGCCCGGCCGCCGATCGCCCGCAGGGTGTCGGCGACGAAACCGGCCTCGTTGAGCGTGTCGGTGTGGATCGACACCTGCACCCCGGACGCGTCCGCCACCCGTAGGCAGGCGTCGATCGCCGCCGGTGTGGTGCCCCAGTCCTCGTGCAGCTTGAAACCGCCCGCGCCGGCCCGCAACTGCTCCCACAGCGCCTCTTCCGAGACGGTGTTGCCCTTGCCGAGCAGCAGCACGTTGACCGGCATCGTGTCCAACGCCTCGTGCATCCGGGCCAGGTGCCAGCCGTTCGGCGTGACGGTGGTCGCCCGCGTCCCCTCGGCCGGCCCGGTGCCGCCTCCGACGAGCGTGGTGATGCCACTGGCCAGGGCCTCGGTGACGATCTGCGGGCAGATGAAGTGCACGTGGGTGTCGACCGCGCCGGCGGTGAGGATCCGGCCGTTGCCGGCGATCACCTCGGTCGACGGGCCGATCACCAGGTCGGGGTGGACACCGGGCATGGTGTCCGGGTTGCCGGCCCGGCCGAGCGCCACGATCCGTCCGTCGCGCAGCCCCACGTCGGCCTTGACCACACCCCAGTGGTCGAGCACCACCGCGCCGGTGATGACGGTGTCCAGTGCCCCTTCGGCGCGGGTAGCCCGGGACTGGCCCATCGACTCGCGGATCACCTTCCCGCCACCGAAGACCGCCTCGTCACCGCCGACGCAGTGATCGGTCTCCACCTCGATCAGCAGGTTGGTGTCGGCCAGCCGGATCCGGTCGCCGGTCGTGGGCCCGTACAGGTCGATGTAGCGGTCGCGCCGCACGGCGCTCACCGCGACGACCCGTCGGCCGGTGACCGGTCCAGCGGGCCGGCGCACTCGCCGCGCAGCCCCGGCACGATGCGCGCTCCGCCGAACGGGACGAGGTCGACGCTGCGGCTGATGCCCGGCTCGAACCGTACCGAGGTGCCCGCCGGCACGGCGAGCCGCTGCCCCCAGGCGGCGCCCCGGTCGAACGACAACGCCGGGTTGGCCTCGGCAAAGTGGTAGTGCGAGCCCACCTGCACCGGCCGGTCGGCGGTGTTGACCACGAGCACTGTGGTCACCGGGCGGCCCACGTTGATCTCGACCGGATCGGACGCCGGCAGGATCTCCCCTGGGATCACGGGATCGGGTGGTGCACCGTCACCAGCTTGGTGCCGTCCGGGAACGTCGCCTCCACCTGCACCTCCCTCAGCAGCTCGGGGATGCCGTCCTGGACGTCGTCGCGGCCGAGCACGGTCCGGCCGGCCGCCATCAGGTCGACCACGGACCGGCCGTCGCGGGCCCCTTCGAGCAGGAACGCGGTGATGATCGCGACGGCTTCGGGGTAGTTGAGGCGCAGGCCGCGCTCGCGGCGGGCGCGGGCGACATCAGCCGCCACGTGGACGAGCAGACGGTCCTGCTCGTGCGGGCTGAGGAACACGGGGCTTCTCCCGGTGGGATCGGCGTGCCCGGCTCGCCGTCGGCCCCGCAGGGAGCCGCGCCGGGCAGCAACACCCGGGGTACGAGCTGGAGTCACACGACCGCCGAGTCTCCCGCCGACGGGGCGACCCGGGACTCCACCATCCCGGCCCGCACGACGGGCAACCGGCGGTGTCCGGTCGGATGCGGACCGCACCGCCCACCGCTGAGCCGACCGTAGAGGATCACCACCGGCCGGGGCAACAGTCCGGGCGGAATCGCGTCGGGGTCTGGGTACCGGGGCTCATTCCGCTTCCGCGTCGTGCCGGGCATGATCGTCCGATGACGGCGACGAGGGGTACGCACGCACTGCTCGGTGTCCTGTTCCTGGCGGCGGCCACGGTCGGGGCCTGGCTGCTCTGGCTGGGCTGGGACAACGGGTACACGGTCGACGCGGAGACCGGTGCGACAAGCGGCCCGTACGAGGTGTGGCAGGTGATCGGCTGTGTGCTGACGCTGGTGCTGCTGGCCGCGCTCGCCGGTAGACGACTCAGCCCGTGGCTGGTGGTGCCGGTGATGACCGTCGCCTTCACGGCGGCCTGGACGTGGCGGGCGGCGTCCACCGACGACAGCGGCCTGTGGGCCGTCGGGGCGGTCCTGGTGCTGGTCGGGACGGCGGCCGGCAGCACGGCGGTGAGCCTCGCCGCACGGCGGGTCGGCCGACGGTCGGCCGGCCGACCCGGCTAGGGCCTGTTTCATAAGGGCGGTCGAGCCGAGGCGGAGTCCGGGCGGCGATCCGGCGGCGTTGCGGTTTCGTCCAAGAGGCCGGCCAGGTCTTATGAAACAGGCCCTAGGGCCCGGGTTCCTCAGGTAGATGCTCGACCATCAAGCTGGGATGGCTCGGGTCGGTGTGTTTGCACCCGTGCGGTCGGGTGTGGCGCGAGGCCGTCGAAGACGATGACCAGCGCGCGGGCTTTCACCTCCTCGTCGAGGTCCGTGTGCGCGGCGGCTCGGGATGCGGCAACCAGCAAGGCGTAGACCTCGGGTAGTTCGACATCGTCACGGACGGCACCGGCTTGCTGGGCATGCTGGAGAAGCGCGCCGACGGCTCGGCGTAGTCCGTTCGACGCGTGGATGGCGTCGCCGTCGCTGTCACCGCCGGCGTCGAGTAGAGCCTCGCTTATGGCGATCTTCGTTGCCGCGTCGGCGACGAGGTGGCGGAAGAAGTCGAAGAAGGCGCTGCCGGGATCCGTGGTGTCGAGCAACGCTTCGGCCTGCTCGCGCAGGCGATCGAACCGCCTGACGAGGACGGCCTGCAGCAGCGCCGCCTTGGTGGGGAAGTGGCGGAAGACCGTGGCGATGCCGACCCCGGCCAGGCGGGCCACCTCCTCCGTCGATGCGGACTCGCCGCCCTTGCCGAAGACCTCTTCGGCGACGTCCAGGATGCGGCTGCGGTTGGCTCGCGCGTCGACGCGTCGCGCCCGCCCGTCGCTGGTCTGGCTCATGTCGGAGGTACTCATCGCTCCTTCGATCGCTTGATAACCGAAGTCATAGCTCCGTATTATCGGAGTCGGCACTTCGGATCGTACTCATCCGCGGGCGGACCCGCGCCGATGACAGGAGAATCCCATGGCCCGACCCCTTGGCCCGCGAGAGGTCTTCCTCGCGCTCGTGAACGGCGTCGCGGAGGGCCGTTGGGACGAACTTCCCAACCTCTACGCGGAACAGACCCACGTCGTGCACCCGTTCGACCCGCTTCGTGCCCCTGCGCTGCGCACCCGCGACGACCTTCGCGAGCACTTCCGGCCCACGGACGCCGGCCCGCGGCTACATCGTCGGGCGGCCGACATCACCATCCACGAGACAACCGATCCCGAGGTCATCATCGCCGAGTTCGAGTATCAGGGCACCGTCGCCGACACCGGAGAGGCGTTCGCGCTGCCCGGCATCTTCGTGCTTCGTGTGCGCAACGGCGAGATCGTCAGCTCGCGCGACTACTTCGACCACCTCACCGCCGCTCGAATCCGCGGCCACCTCGACGGGCTCGTCGCAGCCGTCAACGCAGCCCCCACCACGTCGACCTCACACAGCGCCGAGCCAAGATAGCCGGCGACGAGCCGGGGGTGGTTCAGCCCGCCTTGGCGCATCCGCGCGCACCCAGCCAGCCCATCAACCTGACGAGCCCGGACTGCGTACCAGCCGGTGCGACCGGTCAGCGGGTCGCAACCGGCTCCGGCACCGCCCGCTGTGGTGCCACCCCGGCGAAGGGAACGTTGACGTGCTCCGTCGACTCTGGTGTGCCGTCGGGGTGCCGCCACAGCCCTCGGTCGCGAAGGATCGGTAGCACACCCTCGCCGAACCAGTACGCCTCCTCCAGGTGCGGATAGCCGGAGAGGACGAACTCGTCGATGCCGAGCGCGTGATACTCGGCGATCCGGTCGGCGATCTCGGTGTGGCTGCCGACGAGGGCGGTGCCGGCCCCTCCCCGCACCAGTCCCACGCCGGCCCACAGGTTGGGCGCGACTTCCAGGCTGTCGCGGGAGCCACCGTGCAGGTCGAGCATCCGGCGCTGCCCCTCCGACTCGCTGCGGCGTAGGCCGTCCTGCACGGCCCGGATGTCGGCCTCGGCGATGCCGTCGAGCAGGCGGCGGGCCTGCGCCCACGCCTCGTCGGCGGTGTCCCGGGCGATGACGTGCAGCCGGATGCCGAAGCGCAACTCCCGCCCGACGTCGGCGGCCAGCGCCCGGACCCGGCCGACCTTCTCGGCGACCTGGGCCGGCGGCTCGCCCCAGGTGAGGTAGACGTCGCTGTGCCGCACGGCCACGGGCAGGGCGGCGGCGGACGAGCCACCGAAGTAGACCGGCGGGACCGGGTCGGGCAGCCGGTGCAGCCGCGCCTGCTCGACGCGCAGGTGGGTGCCCGTGTGGTCGACCGTCTCACCCCGCCACAGCGCACGGACGACGTGCAGGAACTCGTCGGCCCGCGCGTACCGGGCGTCCTTGTCCAGGAAGTCGCCGTAGGCCCGCTGTTCCTGCGACTCGCCACCGGTGACCACGTTGAGCAGGAGGCGGCCCTTCGACAGCCGCTGGAAGGTCGAGGCCATCTGGGCGGCCAGGGTCGGGGACAGCAGACCGGGCCGGAAGGCGACCAGGAACTTGAGGCGTTCGGTCACCTCGCTCAGCATCGCGGTGGTCAGCCAGGCGTCCTCGCACCAGGCGCCGGTCGGTGTGAGCGCGCCGACGAACCCGAGCTGTTCGGCGGTGCGGGCGATCTGCCCGAGGTAGGCCACGCTGGCCGGGCGGGCGCCTCCGGCGGCACCGGTCGGCACGCCGTGTCCGCCGCCGACGATGTCCCGGCTGTCGCCGTTGGTGGGCAGGAACCAGTGGAAGGTGACTGTCATCGCGGCTCTTTCCTTCGGCGGGAGCGGTCGGCGCGCGCGGCGATGCGGGCACCTCCTGAGGGGTGGGACGATCCCGCCGACAGCCTACCCATAAAACCTATCGGGTTAGTAGGCTACCGCCCATGGCGCCGACACATGTCGATGCGCCGCCACCCGCATGCCCGACCGAGGAGCCGCCATGCCCATCCCGTCGACGAGTCGCCTCCCGCACCGCCGCCTCCTGACGGCCGCGCTCACCACGGTGGCGCTGCTCGCCACGGTCACGGTGAGCGCGTGCGGCGGGTCCGCCGATGCCGGCGGCACCGCGAGCAAGCTCCGGATCGGCTACCAGCGCTTCGGCGGGCTGAGCCTGGTCAAGGCGCGCGCAGCGGCGCCGAACGTGGAGTGGTCGCTGTTCGAGAGCGGCCCGGCGCTCACCGAGGCGCTCAAGGCCGGCTCCATCGACATCGGACAGGTCGGCGAGGCACCACCGGTCTTCGCCGCGGCGGGGAAGATCCCGTTCTCCATCATCGGCACGTCGGCGCCGATCCCGCAGGGTGAGGCCGTGCTGGTCAAAGCCGATCGCGGCTACCGCAGCTTCGCCGACCTCAAGGGAAAGACGGTGGCCCTCAACAAGGGGTCCAACGTGCACTGGCTGCTGGTCCAGCTCTTGAAGGCGAACAACATGACCCTGAAGGACATCCAGGTCAAGTACCTCAAGCCCGCCGAGGGACGGCCCGCCTTCGACGGCGGCCAGGTCGACGCCTGGGTGATCTGGGATCCGTACTTCGCCCTCGCCGAGCAACCCGGGGTCCAGGTACTCGCCGACGCGACCAACCTGGCCAGCAACCGTGAGTACGTCCTGGCCGCGCCCGACGCGGTCGAGAAGAGGTCGGACGACATCCGGGAGTTCCTCCAGCGCTACCGCGAGGTGACCGACTGGGGCATCGCCCACCCCGAGGAGCGGGCCAGCACCCTCGCGCCGGAGCTGAAGATCCCGCAGGACGTCACCAGCCGCGCCCTGGCCCGCAGCGCCAAACCCCTCGCCCCGGTCACCCCCGCCATCGGCGACGAACTCCAGGCGATCACCGACAGCTTCATCGCCCTCGACCTCATCCCCGGGCCGGTCGACATCCGGTCCCGGGTCGACGGCCGGTTCAACGAGGTGTTCCAGTGAGCCGTACGACACTCATCGAGGCGCCCAGCGAGACAGTGGCGGTGCCACCTGTCGCGCCCCGGCGGCAGCGGCCGGCCCGCCGGTGGTGGCGGCTGGGCAGCCCGGTGGCCCTGGTCCTGGGCTGGGAGATGGCCGCGCGGACCGGGCTGCTGGCACCGGAGAAGCTGCCAGCACCCAGCGACGTCCTGGCCACCGGCTGGCGACTGGGCCGGGACGGCACACTCGGCGTCCACCTGCTGGACTCCCTCACCCGGGCCGGGGCGGGCCTGCTGATCGGCGGCCTGCTGGCGCTCGCCCTGGGCACAGTGGCCGGGCTGCTGCGGCTCGGTGACGACCTGGTCGACCCGCCGGTGCAGATGGCCCGGATGCTGCCCCACCTGGGCCTGGTCCCGCTGCTGATCATCTGGGTCGGGATCGGCGAGTCACTGAAGATCAGTCTGGTGGCCCTCGGCGCGTTCTTCCCCATCTACTTCAACACCTACGCCGGCATCCGGGACATCGACGAACGGCTGGTGGAGGCGGCCCGCACCTGCGGGCTGGGGCAGGCCGCCCGCCTGCGCCACGTGGTGCTGCCCGGCGCACTGCCGTCCCTCTTCCTCGGCCTACGGCTGGCGATCGGCGCGGCCTGGCTCAGCCTGGTCGTCGGTGAGCAGGTCAACGCCCAGACCGGGATCGGCTTCCTGATGATGGAGGCGCGGGAGTTCAGCCAGACCGACGTGGTGGTGCTCGGCCTGCTCGTCTACGCCCTGCTCGGGCTGATATCCGACAGTGCGCTGCGCATCCTGGAGAGGAGGATGTTGACATGGCGTCGCGGACTGCGGGCCACCTGAACGGCGCGACGCCGGTGCTGACCGCTCACGCGGTGCACCGGGCGTTCGGGCCGACTGTCGTGCTGGCCGGGGTCGACCTGACCATCGCGCGCCGCGAAGTGGTCGCCCTGCTGGGCGGCAGCGGCTCCGGCAAGAGCACCCTCCTGCGGATTCTCGCCGGGCTGGACGGCGAGGCCAGCGGTCAGATCGTCGTGCACGGCACCGCCGCTGTGGTGTTCCAGGAGCACCGTCTGCTGCCCTGGAAGCGGGTCGCGGCCAACGTCGGGCTCGGGCTGTCGGGTGCGGACATCTCCGGGCGCATCCAACGGGCGTTGGCCGAGGTCGGGCTCGCCGAGCGGCACCACGCCTGGCCGGCCGAGCTGTCCGGCGGGCAGGCACAACGGGTGGCCGTCGCACGAGCGCTGGTCCGCGAGCCGGACCTGCTGCTGCTCGACGAGCCGTTCGGCGCCCTGGACGCGCTGACCCGCCTGCGGATGCAGATCCTGCTGCGCCGACTCCGCGCCGAGCACGGCTTCGCCGCACTGCTGGTCACCCACGACGTGGAGGAGGCGCTGCTGCTCGCCGACCGGATTCTGCTCCTCGACGAGGGCCGCATCGCCGCGGAACTGCCCGTCGACCTCGGCCCCACCCGTACGCCGGACGACCCGGCCTTCGGCGCGCTGCGCCGCCACCTGCTCGACCGACTCGGCGTTCCCACCACCTGACGAGCGGAGCTGTGATGACCCGCTGGACCCCCGATCCCACGTTCTACCCCTCCCCCCGTGAGGCGGTGACCGCGCCGGCGGAGAAGCTCGCCTACGTGGCGGCCTTCGACCGTACGGCCAGCCGTCCGGACGCCATCGTGGTGCTGGACACCGACCCCGACTCCCCCGACTACGGTCGGGTCGTGGGCTGGACCGACCTGCCCCACGTCGGCGACGAGCTGCACCACTTCGGGTGGAACGCGTGCAGCAGCGCGCTCTGCCCGACCACTCCGCACCCGCACGTGGAGCGGCGCTACCTGATCGTGCCCGGCCTACGGTCGTCGCGCATCCACGTGATCGACACCCAGCCCGACCCGCGCCAGCCCCAGGTCGTCAAGGTGATCGGCCCGGAGGAGCTGGCGAAGAGGGCCGGCTACTCCCGGCCGCACACAGTGCACTGTGGGCCGGACGGCATCTACCTCTCCGCTCTCGGCGGCGCGGACGGCGAGGAGGGGCCCGGAGGCATCGCCGTCCTCGACCACACCACCTTCGAGGTACGCGGAGCGTGGGAGGCCGACCGGGGCCCGCAGTTCCTCGCGTACGACGTGTGGTGGCACCTCACCCAGGACGTGCTGGTCACCAGCGAGTGGGGCACCCCGTCGATGATCGAGGACGGCATCATCGGCGAGTTGCTGCTGGGCCGGCGCTACGGGCACGCCATCCACTTCTGGGACCTCGCGAAACGCCGGCACGTGCAGCGCGTCGACCTGGGCGACCAGTACCAGATGCCGCTGGAGCTGCGCCCCGCGCACGATCCCACGAAGTCGTACGGGTTCGTCGGGGTGGTCATCAGCGTCGAGGACCTGTCCGCGTCGATCTGGCTGTGGCACCGCGACGGCGACGCCTGGGCGGTCACCAAGGTGATCGACATCCCGGCTGAGCCGGCCGATCCGGCGGACCTGCCCGACCTGCTCAAGCCGTTCGGCGCGGTGCCACCGCTGGTGACCGACATCGACCTGTCGGTCGACGACCGGTTCCTCTACGTCTCCTGCTGGGGCACGGGTGAGCTGCGCCAGTACGACGTCAGCGACCCGCTTCACCCGGTGCAGACCGGCTCGGTGCACCTCGGCGGGATCGTCCGCCGCACCGCTCACCCGTCCGCGCCGGACGAGGCCCTGGCCGGGGGTCCGCAGATGGTGGAGGTCAGCCGCGACGGTCGGCGGGTCTACGTCAGCAACTCGCTCTACGGCGCGTGGGACGACCAGTTCTACCCCGACGGGGTGGGTGCCTGGCTGGCCAAGCTCGACGTCGACGTGGACGCCGGTGGCCTCACCCCCGACGTGCGGTTCTTCCCGCACGGGGACGAGTTCCGGGGCCTGCGGGTGCACCAGACGCGCTTGCAGGGTGGGGACGCGTCCTCCGACTCGTACTGCTTTCCGTGACCGTCGCCGCCCTGGCGACGCTCGCCGTGCTCGGCGCGTTCCACGGTCTGAACCCGGCGATGGGGTGGCTGTTCGCGGTGGCCCGGGGCCTCCAGGAGCGCAGCCGGTCGGCGCTGCTGCGGGCACTGCCGCCGATCGCGGCGGGGCACCTCGCCTCGGTGGGGATCGTCGCCGCGCTGGTCGCCGCGACCCGTTCGGTGACGACGAGCACCGCTCTCGCGGTGGCCGGCGGCGTGCTGCTGGTGGCCTTCGGGCTGTGGCGGTTGCTCTCCGAGCGGCACTTCCGCTGGGCGGGGATGCGGCTGTCCGCGGCGCAGCTCGCCGGCTGGTCGTTCCTCATGTCGTCGGCGCACGGCGCAGGGCTGATGCTGTTGCCGGTGCTGGTGGCCGAGCCGGTGGCCGGGGGTCACGCCGGGCACCTGGCCGCCGCGCCGGTGGGTGCGCTGACCGGGCTCGCGGCGGCCGGCGTGCACACCGTGGCGATGCTCGGGACCGCAGTGGTCGTGGCGATGCTGGTCTACCAGGTGCTCGGGGTCGGCGTGCTGCGCCGGGCGTGGTTCAACGTCGACCGGCTCTGGGCCGGGGTGCTGGTGGCCGCCGGGCTGGTCACGCTGCTGCGGGCGTGACCGACCATCGTGGACGGACGCGAATCGTGATCTGATGACCGCATGATCTCTCCGACTCCCCTCATGCACCTGGTGGCCGGTGTGTGGGGGTTCAAGACCCTCGCGGTCGGCGTCGAGCTGGGCCTGTTCACCCGGCTGGCCGGCGGGCGGACGATGACCGTCGAGGAAGCCTCCGCCGAGTTCGGCCTGCCCGACCGGCCCGCGGACCTGCTGCTGGCCGCCAGCGCGTCGCTCGGCCTGTTGGAGAAGGCCGGCGACGGTTACCGCAACTCCGAGTTGGCCGAGCAGTTCCTGGTCGAGGGCCGCCCGTACTACTTCGGAGCCCAGGTCCGCTACTCGGACCTGCGCACCTACCTGCCCTGGCACCGCATCGGCGAGGCGCTGCGCACGGATCGGCCGTTGACCTGGGACCCGGAGGCCCAACAGTCGATGTTCGACACCGCCGACCCGGAGATGCTGGCGCAGTTCTGGGACGCGATGTTCTCCACGTCCAGCTTCACCGCCAGCGCGCTGGCCGACGCGTACGACTTCTCCGCGCACCGCCGGCTTCTCGACGTCGGTGGCGGGGCCGGCGCGTTCCCGATCGAGTTCTGCCGCCGCCTGCCCGACCTGCGGGCCACCGTCCTGGACCTGCCCCACGTGTGCGTCCGGGGCCGGGAGCGGATCGCGGAGGCCGGCCTGACCGGGCGGATCGACGCGGTGGCCGGTGACTTCCTCGCCGACCCGGCGCTGCCGGAGGGGCACGACGTCATCCTGCTCAGCATGATCCTGCACGACTGGGACGAGCCGACGAACCGGGCGTTGTTGGCCCGCTGCCACGCGGCGTTGCCACCGGGCGGGGCGATCGTCGTCTGCGAGCTGCTGCTCAACGACGAGCGCACCGGGCCACCGGAGGCGGCCCTGATGGGCATGAACATGCTGGTTGAGACCGAGGGCGGTCGAAACTACTCGGGCGCCGAGTACGCCGCCTGGCTCACCGACGCCGGTTTCGTCGACGTGCGGACGGTGCCGTTCGACGCACCCGGCGCCAACGGCGCGGTGGTGGCACGGCGGGCCTGACCGACGACGACACCCGGCCCCGGTGCGAACCGTGGGCCGGGTGTCGCGGCGCCGTCACGGCGCTGGTGTCCGATCGGCTACCGGTACGGGTCAGGCGCGAGCCTTGGCCGGTTGCTTCATGAAGTCCATGATCGCCTTGTTGACCTCGTCGGCGTGGGTCCACGGGATGCCGTGCGGCGCGCCCTTGAGCGTGACGAGCTGCGCGGTCGGCATCATCGGCCCGAGCCGCTGACCGGTCACCGGGTAGGGCAGCACCCGGTCCTGGTCACCCTGGACGATCAACACCGGAATGTTGATCTTCGGCAGATCCTGACGGAAGTCCTCCTGCCAGGCGTCCACACTGTCGTGGGTGGCCTTGCCGGAGGCCATCGCGCCGATCTGCCAGTGCGCCCGGTACGCCTCCTCGCTGACCCGCTTGCCCATGTTCTGGTCCGGGTTGAAGAACGCGTCGCAGAAGGACGTCAGGTACGCGAAGCGGTCCTTGATGATGGCGTCCTGGAAGCCCTTGAAGAGGCTCCGCTCGACGCCCTCCGGGTTGTCGTTGGCCTTTGCCAGCATCGGTTGCAGCGGGCTCAGCACAACGGCCCGACTCACGCGCTGCGAGCCGTAGTTGCCCAGGTAGCGAATGACCTCGCCGGTGCCCATCGAGTGACCGATCAGGGTCACGTCGTTCAGGTCCAGCTCGGTCATCAACACGTCCAGGTCCGCCGCGAACGTGTTGTAGTCGTACCCGAACGCCGGCTGGGCGGAGTTACCGTAACCGCGGCGATCGTAGGTGATCGTCCGGTATCCGGCGTTGAGCAGCGCGGTGGTCTCCTTCTCCCAGGTCGCGCCGTTGAACGGGAAGCCGTGGATCAGCACCACCGGCTTACCGGAACCGTGATCCTCGTAGTAAAGGTCGATGGGCGCGGAGTTTTCCGTCCCCACGGTGATGAAAGGCATGTTTGACTCCTGCTCCGGTCTGGGCTGTCGGACGGCCCACGCTTTCCCGCCCGGTCGCGGGATATGCCGGCCGTCAGATCGGCCCGAACCGCAGGAGCAAAGGTCAGCGGGTGAGGCCGACCAGCGTCGCCAGTCGCGCCACGCCGGCCGGCGCCGGCTGCGACCGGGCAACGTCGGCGATGACGGTACGCGCCAACGACCGGCTCCGAACCTCAGCCGGCGCGACGCTGTCCGCGTCGACCAGGGCGCGCGCCGCCCCACGCAGGTCGCCCACCTGGAGGTAAGCCCGAGCGACGTCGACCAGGTACGCACCCCGATACTCGGCCGGCAATCGCCGCCACCCCTCCCGCCGCACCACGGCCGAGTGCCTCCGTAACGCCTCGGCGGCGTCACTCCGTTGCGCCGCCACCAGCACCCGTGCCAGCTCGACGGCGACCGGCCCGAAGCTGGTGCGGTGCGCATCGTCGTACCCCCGAAGGTTTGCGGCGACGCCCGCAGCCCGCTCGGTCAGTTCGTCGGCACGGCGGTGCTCGCCGCAACCGGCAGCAGCAAGCGCAGCCTGCACCAGCAACGTCCCACCCACCGCCCACTCCTGCCCTCGGTGATCGCCCTGACCTCGGTGATCAAGAGGTTTGCGGCCGCTTTGATCTCCAAAAGTGCCGCAAACCTCTTGATCACCGGAGTGGGTGACGGGTGGAAGGACGCGGTTGGCGGCGGGGAGCAGGGCGGCCAGGGCCAAGCGGTCGCGGTCTTGCGCGCGGAGCGCTTGACCTACCGAGATGGTCGCGGTCGCCGCGAGCAGCCTGTCGTCGCCGGCGGCGGCCATCGCTCGGTCGGCGGCCAGCCATCCGAGGTCGACCTCGCCGAGCTTGACCAGTAGCGACGAGGTGATCCGGTACGTCTGCACCAGCAACTCCGGTGACCGCGCGCCCTGAACGCCATCGAGCAAACCCGGCAACACCCGCACCAACTGCCCGTAGTGCGCATGCTGGTAGGTCAACCAGGCGTAGCCGACCTGCCTTCTCAGCTCGTCGGGCGGCTGCGCCGGGGCCTGCGGGGTGTCGTAGCGGGCCAGCGCGGCCCGGATGTCGTCCACCCCGGCCGGCGGGCTCGCCGGGGTGCTGCGCTGCTGGCCAAGCAGCACCTCCGGGTCAACCCGCAGGACGTGGGCCAACTCCTGAATCACCGAGTACCGATCCAGGGTGCGCACACCGCGCTCCACCTTGTCCACCCAGCTCTTCGACCTCCGCAGCCGGTCGGCGAGCATCTGCTGCGTCATGGACCGCCGCACCCGCCACCGGGCTACCCGCCGGCCGATCGGGACGTCATCGCTGCTCACGCCGCCACCGCCGGTCCGGGACCGCACGAGTCGTTTCGTTCACTGGTACGCGCTCCGCCTCGGCCTGGGCCAGGAGGCGCTGCTTGGCAGCCTCCCGCTCGGCCGCCTCACACTGCTCGCCCCTGCTCGTCGGCTCGTCGCCTTGCATGCCCACCTCCGTCAGCCGGCGCGCGACGTCAGACACTGCCGGCGCCCAGGACTCCTGCAATCACCGAAGCCGGTTGTCCACCGAGGGACCAGATGGCAAGCGATGCGTGTGATTGCGCTGCTCAGGACGCGGGTTGCGCAGGGTTGCGCAGGTCCCCATAGGACCGAATCAACCCGTAGGCTCGTCACTAGCTGTAGTTGACTGATGCCTGGAGGTGGACCATGGCGCGACCGGTGACGAACGCCGCGTTCGAAGGGCTACTCCTTGCCGCCGGCTACGGCAACGCCCACGCCGCCTTCGCCCGCCAGCTCAATCACGCCGGCCGCAACGAGGGCGTCTGGCGGTACGACGCTGCCAGCGTCTACTGGTGGTTACGCGGTCGCCGGCCTGGCGAACATGTCCAGGCCGCGATGGCCGAGACCCTAGCCCGCAAGCTCGATCGTCCCGTCGCTGTTACAGAGTTGGGCTTCGGCGCGGTCGAGAGCATGGCGACGTGCGTTTATCCCGGGTCCGTCGACGGTGCGATCGATACGGCCGAGCAGATCTGGACGAGGCTCGCCAAGCACCTTCATCCACAGGCAAGCGGGACGTTCGACAGCGGCAAAGCGCTCCAGGCGGCACTCGGCTGGCGGTATGACCTGCCGGACGAGATGATCAGCAGGAGCGGCCGACAGCTCGTCACCCTCACCGATGTTCAGTCGCTGTACGCGTTGGCCGACCATTTCACCGATCTCGACCGACGTCACGGCAGCGGGTCTCCGCACACCCGGGCACTCATGGCCGACTTCCTCGTACGCCAGGTCACCGTCATGCTGCGCGGCACCTACACCGAAGCTGTGGGGCAGGACCTCATGCGGTCAGCCGCGACACTGTGCGGACAACTCGCCTTCATGTCGTACGACGCCGGCGACCACGCCACTGCCCAACAACACGTGACCATCGCCATGCGGCTCGCCAAGGCCGCCAATGACCGCCTCTACGGTGCGCACCTGCTGGCCAACCTCGCTACACAGGCCGTACACCTGGGCCACTCCCGGGACGCGGCCCGGCTCGCCGAAGCGGCGATCGACGGGGCAGGGCGTGCACCGGCTGCCGTGCTTGCTCGACTGCACGCCACCGCCGCCACCGCGTACGGGCAGTCAAGAGAGCGCCGTAGCTGCCAGCTTGCGCTCGCCAAAGCCGAGCGTGCTCTCGACCGCGCAGGCGCAGTTCCCAGCCCACGCTGGGTCACCTACTTCAGCCCGGCCCACCTCGCCGGAGCCGCTTTGAGGTGCCTGGGCGACCTACAGCTGTATCCGCAGGCCCTCGAACACGCGGCTGACGCTCTCACCCTCGCCAGCGAGAACACCCGGACGCGTGCCCTACACACCGCTCTCGTCGCCGTGACTCATGCCCGCGCCGGGGACACCGACGCCGCCTGCGAGTGGGGTCGGACCTTGGCACAGCATTCCTCGGCCATCCGCTCGGCGCGTGTTCAACAGCGCGTCCGCGAACTGGCCGCAACGCTCAGCCCTCAGCAGGCGTCACCCCAGGTCAACGAGGTCCTGCACAGCCTCGCGGCCATGCCGACAGCCGTGTAGGACTAGAGCTTCAGCTAGACCTGTCCGCTAGCGTCATCCAGGTGACCTGGACGGAGCCCGCCACGTGGTACGCCAACCTGGCTTCCTTCTACGCCGCCGCCGCGGCCTTCATCACCGACCCGGCCGGCAACGTGCTGCTCGTCAAGCCCACGTACCGCGACCACTGGGCCTTCCCCGGCGGCTATGTCGACGAGGGCGAATACCCACATGATGCCTGCGCCCGTGAGATCCGGGAGGAGTTGGGGATTTCTGTGGTGGTGGGTGGCCTTCTCGTAGTGGACTGGGCATCGCCCGCTGGGAAACGGCCACGCGCAATCGTCAGCTTCACGTTCGAGTGCGGGTCGACCGAAAACCTCGATGGTCTCGTCCTGCCGGGACAAGAGTTGGAGGAGGCCGCCTTCTTTTCGCCCCGGGACGCCGAGCAACGCCTTCCCGACAACGTCGCTACACGAGTTCATGCGGCGATGAGCGCTCGTGAGCGCCAGGCACCGGTGTACCTTGCTGACGGCTCGGTCGTCCCAATGTCCTCCGGTGATGGAGCAGAACACGAAGCGGGGACCGGGTCCCAGACAATGTGAATCTTTAAGCCGGCGTGCAGGTCGATCGTCCGCCGCTCAGTGACAACGCCAGCGCGGACACCAGGGCGGCGGATCGTCGAGGCTAAGCTTGAAGGTCGGCATCAGGTTCGCCGTCGGATTCCGGATCAATATCGTCCGAAATGGATGCTCGGGCGATCTGACCGAGCGAAGGTCTTTGGTTCCTAATAGGATCGAAATTGGCGAGAATATGGTTAATGCTTTCATGCCTCGAATCCCTCAAAACCTTCAGAACCGCAATCTCGCGATCCACGTCTGAAAGTTCCCTGTACAGGGCCAGCGCTGCATCACTATTGCCTGCTTCGAGCTGCTGCTGAAGTTGGGCTTCGAGGCTACGCTTTCTCTCAGATCCCAGCTCCAAGCGGAGCGCCACTTCATTTAGCCCTCTGTCGAGGTGATACTGCCTCTTCCGCGCTTCCTCCACTCTGCGCGTGCTCATCAGGGAACTCGCCTTGCGGATCCTTAAGTCTAAACTGTCAGCCTGTTCGAGAGTCTCGGAGCTGACGGGGGCGTGAAGAGATTCGCTGGCCTGCCTGAGGAAAGATCGGGTCTGCATCATCACTAGACGAGCTCCCGACTTTTGGAGGCATTCGTCCGATAGCTCGGGGCGCGCCATGATGGTCTGCCCTTTGACGCGGAGGTACCAATCATCTTTTATATCGCCGGTAACAAATACCAAGTACGGAGGCTTCCTGCGGCTAGCCTCGTCGACGGTCTGGGACCATACGAAGTAATCCCCACTAGAGTCGCCCTTAGCTGCGTCTTTGAACCCCGGTGGGATCTTGGCTGCCAGGCGTCGCGCGGCTTCGGCTGACACGCGTGTCAGATCGTCGCCCTCATAAGGTGATCCGACCCGGTTCGTGAGCAGTGACTGAATTCGGGTCAGGACAGCATCTGGGCCAGTGGGCCCGCTCAAACCGTGGCTCTTTCGAAGACCTTCTACCGCCGCCTCAAGCGAATGAAGGCTTCGATTTGCCATGCTTATGAGTCGGTCACGCTCCTTGTCTGGCAGTGCGGTCCGATTTGAGAGCTGCCGAATCTTGTCTTCTAGTTCGGAGCTAATCGTTTCTTTATAACCCGCGACTGATTCGAGGACTGTTTTGTACGCAGCGTCATGGTCTGCGATTACCGAGAAACGATTCCGGTGGAACTCCAGGGCCACTTGGTGGGGAATCCAAAGTCGGTCGCCGAGGCGATGGAGAGCAGAGAGAAGCTCTTCGCGTGCCTTCGGTGCGAAGCGGTAAGCGCCAAGCAGGACGTTTGTGTCTAAAACGATCATCCCGGTTGTGATTGCCTCAGCCGTACGATCAGGACCAGGGATTAAATATCCCGAGAACTGGGCGCTGAAGTCGGGCATGGGCTCGTCCTCTTGATGTTCGTGGCTGTGGCTTAGGGCAGGGTAGTGCATCGCGACGGACTGAGCGGGGGCAGAGTTGAGCAATGCGGCACAACGTGCGCTCAGGGTAGCGGCGGGTGCGGGTCACTCCGCGTACGAGCGGGCGCTGTTAGTTGGCGAGACTGCGCGGTACAGCAGGTTAGTACAGCAACCGATCACACCAAGCGGAACCATGGCGACCGCCATAGGCCATGGACCAGCGGTGCGACCCAGACGGGACCGCGTCGCCGATCTCTGGGGTCAAGGGGTCGTCAGTTCGAATCCGCCCGTCTCGACGCAGGCCGGGGCCTATCCGTGATCCCGCCTAGGACTTCCTCCAGGCGACGTATGCCGGCAGGGGTTCATCATGCAGGCCGATGGTTCAGTTCCAGCCTGAGGAGAGTGCAGCAACCGACGCAGCCACCTGGGGGGCAGCGGCATCATCGCTCCTGGTGGGTGGCGAGGTAGCGGCGGGAGGCGGTGTACGCCCGGCTGATCCG
>NZ_JBSFBM010000136.1:0-17187 GCF_053592955.1 Micromonospora sp. NPDC002411
GGCGCCGATCCGACCGCTCGCCCAGGCCGACGCGCTCGCCACCCTGGACGCCGACACCCGGGTCACAGTGCGGGCGGGCCTGCGGTGGCAGTTGGTGCCGTACGGCTCGGACAGTGTGGCGTTGCGGTTGTTCGACCGGACGATCACCCTGCCCGCCGAGTGCGAGCCGGCGGCCCGTGCCCTGCTCAGCGGAGTGACCACCCGGGTCGGTGACCTGCCCGGCCTGCCCGACGACGCCGACCGGGTCACGCTCACCCGCCGACTGCTGCGCGAGGCCGTCCTGGTCCCGGCCTGAGCTATCCGGCGGTAGCCCCGAGCAGCTCGATCCGGAGCGTGTTGGTGACCTCGTCGGTCAACTCACCCTCCGCGCCGACCGAGATCGTGCCCTGGTCGGTGACGCCGAAGACGAGTTCGACAGTGCCGGTCTTCAACACCAGCGGGTCGTCACCCCCGCTGGCGGCGGCGACCACCGCGCGGATCGTGGTGATCGCGTCCACGAGGGTCGCCTCGACAGAGCCGTGGCGTAGCTCGTGCCGATCTTGGAGATCCTCGGCGACGAGCGTGATGTCGATCGTGTGGGTCCGCTGGCGGGCGTGGCTGCCGCCCACCTTGACCTTCCAGCCGATCACCGGGACCCGGAAATCCAGGCCACCGCCGAGCTTCGTGGTGACGACCGCGCTCAAGGTCAGTTGAACCGTGCCGACCCGGAGGTCCCGGCCCTCGTCGACAGTGGAGATGCCGGCCTGCCTCACCGCGTCCTTCACCGCCGACACCAGTTCCTCCACCGGCACGCTGTAGTCGATCACGTCCATGCCGCACCTCCCCTTCCGCGCGAGTTGAGTTGCCGACCGCTCAGACCGCGGCGGTGGCGAACGGGTCGCCGTACACCGTGTAGGCCAGCCAGGTCGGGTCGAGTGAATCATCCTGCTGCCCGACCCGTGCGGCGAGGGCCGCCGCACCGAGCGTGGCGCCGCCGGCCAGGGACTCGTAGAACTCCGTCGCGAAGCGCGCCGAGCTGTCCGAGCGCACCGCCCAGAGCGTGCCGACGAACGCACCAGCGCCCGACGACATGAACTGCTGCGCCCAGCCGAGCATCCTGGTGTACGTCGGTGCCACGCCCGCGCTCCGGCACGCGTTGATGAACACGAGGGGACCGGTCTCCGTCAGCACTTTCCGGACGCTGGCCTCGGCGAGCAGGGCCGGCTTGAACCGGCCACCGTCCAGGTCGATGAACGAGCCGTCCGAGGAGAACGTGTTGTGGCAGGCGAAGTGGGTCGCTCCCAACTCCCCGGAGTTGATCAGCGCGAGGAGTTCGTCCGCCCTGGTGATGGGCTCGCTGTCGGCCGCGCCGAGGATCGCGCGGATGGTGGTGACCTCCTCGTACGCACCGGTGGGAGCCTTCGGCGGCACCACGAAACGCGGGTTGCGCAGGCCGATCTTCGCGTTCCGGTGCTGACCATAGGTGCGGCGCACCACCGGGACCTGCTCGACGAGGAAGCCCTCGTCCCGTTGGGCGCTGAGCGGGTAGAGCAGTTCCCACGGGACCACGTCGTGGTCGGTGGCGATCGTGAAGGCGCTCATGTCGGCGCCGACTTCCCAGAACTGGTCCCGTACGTCGGCCGGCACCAGCTCCGACCACAGTTGGATGCCCGCCGACCGGATGACCTCGCGGGTCATCGCGGGGCTGTAGCGCGAACCGCCGCCGGCCAGTTGCTGCAACTCCCGGATGGTGTTCTCCACCGCGGCGTTCGGCGTGTTCGTGACCGACTCGACAACCGGGGCGAACAACGCGGCATCGGAGCGCAGCTGGAAGGTGTAACGGCTGCCGTCGAACCGGACCTCCATCGTGACCTCGCCCGGTCGTGCCTGCGGTGCACCTATCGGCAGGGTCTTCGGTTGGCCGTCGCGGAACGACCCACCGTCGGCGACGGAGACCTCGACGGACACCTCACCCAGGAACGTGCCGCCGGCCCAGGCGGTCACGTCGATGCGATGCAGACCAGTGGTACGCGCTCCGAAGCCGAACCGGATCGGATCCGGATCGTCGTCGGGCAGGACCAGTACGGTCTGCTGAAGTGGGCCGTCAGCGTGCAGACCGGCGGGCGCGTGCACGGTCACCGTGACCGGCGTGCCGCCGTTCGCGACGAGAAGCCTCGGCATCGGTGCCACCATCCCGCCCGGGTGAACCGGTCGTCCCTCGGTGACGAGCCGAACCTCGACGCTCAGGTCCTGCCCCGCCGGGACCCGGGTGGGCGCACGCGCCACCAGCAGTCGCGCCGGCGCCGGGGTGACGCTCGGCGGTGGTGAGGTCTGCGGTGCGGTGATCGGCGGTGGCGAGGCCTCCGCTCTGGTGATCGGCGGTGGCGTACCGGCCCATCCGCCGGTGTACTCGTCGGAGAGCGGAACACCGCGTGCGACACGCCTGGATGACAGGTAGTGGACCAGGGGGTCGGGTGTGTCCGCGTCATCCCAGAGGACACCGGTCCGGCGGAGCCTCTCCCGCCGCCGCTGCTCGGCTCGCTCGCCCACTCCGGCGCGGTCGTGGACGAACAGCAATACGTGTCTCACCCGGACGGTGACGCCGTCCAGGGTGAACGTGTCGGAGGCGAGCTGTCGGTTGAGGGCTGTCTCGGCCGGGGACACCTCATCGACGGTGTACCGCGACGCGATCGGTCGGCAGACGCCCAGTAGGATTTCACGGACCAGGACCGCGGCATCCGTGACCGCGCCCTGGACGACCTGGACCGCGTCGGTCACCCAGAAGTCAACGGCGATGGACGACTCGACGTGGCCCGCGCCGCCGGTCGCGGGCAGCCGAAGGCCGAACACCCGTTGGTGGACGCTGGTGTCCACCTCGTAGCGCGTCTCGTACCGGGCCGCGAGCCCCGAATGGTGCCGGCCTGCGTCGGTGACCTCCAGACCACCCTGGTGCGTCGAGTAGACGATCGTCACCGATGGATGGTGGCTGGCCGGCGACGTGACCTGTCGCACGGGTTCCGTGCGGAGGATCAGCGGGATCGTGGGCCCGACTGTCGGGTCCTCGGAGCCCTGACTCTTGGCGAGTTGGTCACACAGCCGGCGGATGGTCCGACGGGCGGTGGCCGTACGGACCTCGGAGCGCCGCACCGTCAGTGTGCTGAGCGTGGGCTGCGCGCTGACGTTCGGTGCCAGGTGAGCATCGTCCACCAGCACCGCGACGACCGGAACCGACGTGGTGAGGGCGATGGCGAAGGTCTGGCGGAGCACCTTCGGCGCGGCCGGACCGAGCACGGCGACCAGCGCCGCCGAGGCTGCCAGGCGACGCCGCAGCTCGGTGGTGGACAGGGTCGCGCTCTGTTCGTCGCGCACGACCCTCTCGGTGCCGAACCGAGCGGTCAGCATGTCGTCGAGCAGACGCCCGACACCGGTGTCGTCGCCGGCGTGGTAACTCAGGAAGACGCTGACCATCGCACGTACCGTAGCGAAGATCGCGCTCTGCTCGTGGCCGTGCCGGGGGTCAGCTTCTCGACAGCCATAGTGGACCGATCGCTCAGCGGCCGAGCGTGAGCAGCAGCACCGTCGTGATCACCCCGGCGCCGAGGACCACGATGATCGGTCGTGGGCCGAGCATCGCGTGCCGGCGGTCGGCCAGCATCCGTGCCGGCGCGAGACCGATCAACGGGCCGAGCAGGGTCACCACCAGCGCCAGCACCGGCATTCCGACCGCTAGGTCACCGCCGTACCCGACGCCCAACGCCCGCGCGCCGGCCCCCAGCCCGTACGCCAGTACGGCGCCCGCCACACCGCAGAGCACCAGCAGCGGATTGACCGAGCTTGGCAGCTCGCCCGGCTGACCAGCCCGGTCGAGCAGGTCCCGGACCTTCGCGAGCATCGGCACGGGGTCGGTGGCCGCGACGCCGTTCGCGGGGGCGGGCGGGCCTCCGAGGCGGCGGACGCCGAGGCGCGACCGGGCCTGCTGCCACAGGTGGGCCACCTCGGCGTCGACCCGTTCCTGCTGCTCACGCGCGGCAACCAACTCCATCTCGGCGTCTTGGAGCTGCGCGGCGGCCTCGGCGACGGCCCGATCGGCTGCCTCGCACTGCCGCTCGTACCAGGTGTGCGCCTCGGCGCGCTGCTCGGCCACCCGCGCGGTCAGCTCGGCCAACCGCCGCAGCTGCGCCGTGTACGTCTCACTGGTCACTGGTTGGTTCATCGCGACGGTCCATACGGGATGATCACCTGTCCGGTGCGGTGGACCGCCCGGTCGAAGAAGAGGCCCCGCCAGGGCCGGGGATACCAGTCCGGGCCGCCGGTGCCCGGGTAGAGCGAGGCCCCCAGCTCCCCGCCGTGGGTGTCCAGAGCCACCCAGGCGCCGATCTGGTCGGTACGCGCGGCGGGCCCGCCGAGGTCGGCGCGCATCCGGGCCACTCCCCGCCACCAGGCCAGCACGTGGGTGCGTCGTTCCGGCCCGTCGTGCAGGATCCGGCGTAGCTGCTCCAGCCCCGTGCGTCCGCCCGCACGGGCGGCCAGCGCGCCGGCTGCCGCGTCGACAGCGAACAGCAGCAGGTAGTGCGGGCTCCCCGGACCGGTCAACCCGGCGGCCGTCTCGGCCATCAGCTCGCCGACGGTCTCCTCGTCGTACCAGGCGGCGTCGTCGGCCAGGTCGTCGTAGAGCGCCCGGGCGATCGGGTCGGCGTCCGGGTCGAGGCAGGCGATGGAGAACCGGGCGGTGCCCGGCGGGTGTTGGCGGGCCAGTGACCGAGCCGCGGCGTCCAGCACGGCGCACGCCTCGTCCACCCGGGTGCCGAGAACCGCGAGGTTACGCCCCGGCGCGCGCGGTAGCCGCAGTGCCGCCGAGCGGGACTGCACGTCGATGATCTCGCCGAGCAGGGCCACCGGGTTACGAGGCGCCGTCCCGTCCGGGGGCGCGGTCAGCGCCCGGAAGTCCGGGGCGTCCGCCAGCCGGGGGATCGCGTCGCCGTCGAAGAGCCGGGCCGGCGCGGCGTCGGCCGGGCGCATCCGCCACAGCCGGTGCTGCAACCCGCTCCACGTCTCCCAGTCGCTGGCCGACGGGATCCGGGCGACCTCGTTGCCCTCCACCATGCCCGACTCGGCGTTGACCACCGCGTGCCAGCGGGGCAACGACTGTGCCGCGTCGTTGCGCTCGGCGAGGATCCGCAGCGCCTTGGGCAGCGCGATGCGCAGGGTGAACTGGGCGACCAGCGCCGGGCGGCCCCACAACGCCTCGATGCCCCGTACGTCCTGCGAGGCGAGCACCAGGTGGATGCCCTGCGACCGGCCGCGCCGGGCCAGGTCCTCCAGCAGGTCGGCCGCCTCCCGGGCCACGACGTCCCGGCCGGCCAGCAGCATCTGGAACTCGTCGACCACCGCCACGATCCGGGGCCAGTGCCCGGTCGGGTCGACGGCCCGTAGCTCGGCCAGCTTGGTCACCTCGTGCTTCTTGGCCGCGTCGGCACGTCGGCGCAGCTCCTCGGTGAGGAACCGCAGCAGCGCCAACCCGAACTCCCGGTCGGTGTTGACGTTGATGCCGACCAGGCGCATGTGCGGCAACCAGCTCGGGTCACGCCGGCCCTGCGCGAACCGCGCGAAGGACACCCCCTCCTTGAAGTCCAACAGGTAGAACTCCAGCTCGGCGGGGGAGTAGCGGGCGGCGAGCGCGCCGATCCACGCGAAGATCAGGTTGGTCTTGCCGGTGCCGGACGGCCCGCCGATCAGCGCGTGCGGTGGATAGTCGCCCAGGGTGAGGCGTACCGGCCGGCCCTGTGCTCCCTCGCCGATCGGCGCGGTCAGCCCGTCGGCGGAACTCTCCCGCCACATCAGATCCGGCGGGGGCAGCAGGTCCGTGAACGGGGTTGGCGGTGGGCCGGCGTTCACCCGGGCGGCGATCTCCCGGCAGGTCTCGGTGACCAGTGACGCCGGCGGCGGCGGATCGAGGCGCACCGGCAACCCGGCCGACCCGCCGATCCGCGCGCCGGAAACCTCGGCCACCACCCGGGTCACCGTCGGATCCTCCGGCAACGGCACACCGTGCACCACGAGGTGCACCCCGCAGGCGGCGCCGGCTCGTACCACCCGGTCCAACTGTCCGCGCTCGTGCCGGTTCAGGTCGTCACCACCGAGCAGCACCGCCACCCGCCACGGCTCGGGTCGGCGGCCGGTCGCCGCGGCCAGTTCGCGAAGGGAGGCGTACTCGCCGGCGAGCACCGTCTCGTTGATCCGGCGGATCTGCTCCACCAGGTCGTCCAGCAGGGGGCCCAACCCGCCGGGGCCGACGAAGGTGAGCAGCCCCGCCGTGCCCAGCGGGGAGAACCCGGCCAGACCGCCGCCGAGCTGCTCCGGGTCGTACCCGATCAGTCGTACCGCCCCCGGGTCGGCGCGGCCGGCGGCCCGCAGCAGCAACGCGGACACCACCGCGTCGCAGCCGGCGCGGTCGTCGCCGGAGAGGTGGACGTGCCCGGCGTCGAGCAGCGGCACCAGCGCGGGCACCGGCTCGACGCCGTCGAGATGGACCGTGCCGACCCGCAGCGCGCCGGGTGGTTCCGCCCGCCGGGTCGGCGTCGGCGTCCACCCCGCCCAGTCGGCCCCCGCGCAGCCCGGGGCCTCCTGACGGGCGGCGTCGGCGGCGCGTCGGGCCAGCTCGGCGATCCGGGTGGCGTAGCGGGCGTCGATCTCGGTGACCCGGCGGTCCCGTTGGGCGCCCACCCGCGCCGGCACGGCCGCCGCCGCCCGCTGGACCCGGGTCAGCCGTTCCCGCCCGGCGGTCAACTCGGCCTGGGCGGCGGACAGGCGGGTACGGGTGGCGCCCAGCGCCTCGGCGAGGGTGTCCCGGACCAGGCTGGCCAACTGACCGCGCCGGTCAGGCATCGGAGCCCCGTCGGACCGGCGCGTCCCGCCAGGGGCTTCCCGAGCGGGGCGGCAGCCCACCGGAGGGCTGCCCACCGGTGGTGCCCGGCCGCGCGGCGACACCGGCGGGGCGGGCACCCACACCACCCGAGCGCCCCGCCGCCGGTCGGCCGGAACCCGCCGGCTGCCGTGCGTCGGCCGGTCGGGCCGTACCCGTCGACCGGCCCGCATCCGCCGATCGGCCCGCGCCCGCAGGCTGCCCGCCACCCGAGGGGAGGTCCCGACCGAGACGGGCGAGCAGCAGCCCGGTCGCCACACCGGCGGTGACCGCGGAGTCGGCGGCGTGCGGTGGCTCCCCGGAGGCACGCGGTGGCGGCATCCGGCAGACCCGGGTGAGCAGGGTCTCCAGCACCGGGGGTGGCAGCCCGGGCAGCAGGTCGCGGACGCGTCCGTCCAGTTCGCCACGCAGCCGCCCGAGGTCGGCGGCGCGGGGCGGGTGCCCGAGCAGCTCACCGGCCAGTTCCCGCAGCAGCGGTGGTGCCAGCGCCGCCATGCCCAGGCCGACGTCGGCCGGGGCTCGGCGCAACTCCTTGCGCAGCCGGTCCCGGTCGCCGGAGCGGACGCCGCCCACCACTCGGCGCAGCAACTCCTGGGAGTCGCCCAGCTGCTCGTCGGGTTCGTCGTCGGCGCCGGCCCGACCGCCGGTCAGCTCGGCCACCCGCACCGACCACCAGCGGCGCATCCGGACCTGCTCGGCCGGCTCCGGCGGCACGGCGGTGGGCCCGGCCTCAGGCGGCGTGTCGTGTCGAGGCGCGCGTTGCTCGGGGCGGGGCGCCGGGCCGCCGTCCCCGGCGAGACCGATCGCGGTTAGGTACGCCGACAGCTGCTCCTGGGCCACCCGCAGCGCGTAGCCGGCGCTCTCGGCGTGCTCGGTGGCGGCGCTCAGCTCCGGCACTCCCATCGGGTTGGCGGACTCCTGACGGACCCAGCGGAGTCGCTCCGCGGCCAGGCCGAACTTCTCCAGCGCCTGCCCGAGCAGGGCCAGCGGGAACTCCTCGGTGGCGGCACGGACCTGCCCACCGACGTCCTCGATGATGGACATGACGGCCTACAGGGTGGCGACGTAGAGCTGCGCCTGCTCCACCGCGACAAGTGTCGCGGCGAGACACTCCTCCAGCTCCTGGCTGGCCTGTGTCAGCGACGCCTGGGCCGCTTCCACAGTCTCATGCCCGCTGCCCTCCAGGGCGCCGGCGAGGGTCTGCTGCGCCTCGGTCAGTTTCTCGCCGGCCGCCTGCACGGCTGTCTGCCCGTCCCCGATCTGTTGGAGGGCGACATCGATGGCAGCCTTCAACTCGGCGACGCTCGCCACGGCGGAACCTCCTGGGGGCGGGGAGATCTCCATTAGAGCCTATCGGCGGTTCCGAAAGAACATCCGCCCTGTCGGTGTTCCTGCCCGCCTGTCCGGAAGGCACCCGGAAGTGCCGGGAGTCCGTTCTGTGGGAGTCCCAGTGCGAGAACTTCTCAGTTGTTGGTCGGTGTCTCGCGTAGCCAGCGCGGCCCGTACACCTCGGCGCCGAGCGCTGTCACCCGCCCGCGCAACTCCCGGTCGGCGGTGACCACCAGCCGACGGCGCTGCGGCGCGTCGGCCACCAGCTCGACAACCGTGTCGTCGCCGGACCCGGCGGCGGAGACTACCCGGACGCCCTCGGTGCCCGGCACGTCCCGCGCGGCCCCCTCGACCACCAGCACCACCTCCACCGGGGCGGGCAGACGCGCCGGCAACCCGACTGTCGCCACCGGGGCGAGCGAGTCGCGCAACCGTGCCGCCGCGCCGGCGCGGTCGCGCCACCACCCGTTCGGGCGGGAGCCCACCACGTTGGCGCCGTCCACGATCAACAGCGGTGTCTCGTTCATCCCACCAGCCTGCCATCACCGGCCGGCACTGGCCGGACGCCACACCCGGGACGCCGGTGCGCCACCGCCTGCGGCGTTTGTCGGGGCTCGCGTCGGGTAGCCCCTGCCGACCGTGCCGCGCCCGACTGCGGAGGACAGACATGATGGGACCCGGTGACATCGGCTCCGACCCGTGGGACGAATTCCTGGCCCGGTACTTCGGCCGGGGCGAGGGGGGACGCCGGCCACCGCACCGGGTCGACATCACCCGACTGATGACGGCCGACGCCCGGGAGATGCTGGCCGACGCGGCCCGGCGGGCCGCCCAACGCCAGAGCAGCGACCTGGACACCGACCACCTGCTCTGGGCGGCGCTGCAACGCGAACCCCTCCGTGACCTGGTACGCCGCGCCGGCGCCGACCCGGACACCCTGCTCAACGCCCTCGGTGGCAAGGGTGACGGCGCGCCGCGCGGGGAGGTGCCACCCAACCTGTCGCTGACGCCGGCCGCAAAGCGGGCGCTGCTCGACGCCCACCAACTGTCCCGGGCGATGGGCGCCAACTACATCGGCCCGGAACACATCCTGATGGCGCTGCCCCTCAACCCGGAGTCGCCGGCCGGACGGATGCTGGCCGCCGGCCGGATCCAACCCGAGTCGTTGCAGGCCGCCAACGCCGAGCGCGGGCCGATGACCGGCCCGAAGCCGGACCGTGGCACCCCCACCCTGGACCAGTACGGGCAGGACCTCACCGACCTGGCCCGCAACGACCAGATCGACCCGGTGATCGGACGGGCCGACGAGATCGAGCAGGCCGTGGAGATCCTGTCCCGGCGTACCAAGAACAACCCGGTGCTGATCGGTGAGGCCGGAGTCGGCAAGACCGCCATCGTCGAAGGGCTGGCCGAACGGATCTGCGACGGCGACGTCCCGCAGACCCTGCTCGGCAAGCGGGTCGTCCAACTCGACCTCGCCGGCCTGGTCGCCGGCACCCGCTACCGGGGCGACTTCGAGGAGCGGCTGAAGAAGGTCATCGACGAGATCCGGGCGCACCGCGACGAGCTGATCATCTTCCTGGACGAGATCCACACCCTGGTCGGCGCGGGTGGCGCCGGCAGCGAGGGCGGGATGGACGCGTCCAACATGCTCAAGCCCGCCCTCGCGCGTGGCGAACTGCGGGTGATCGGCGCGACGACGCTGGACGAGTACCGCAAGAGCATCGAGAAGGACGCCGCGCTGGCCCGGCGTTTCCAGCCGGTCCTGGTGCCCGAGCCCAGCGTCGACGACACCATCGCCATCCTGCGCGGTCTGCGCGACCGGTACGAGGCCCACCACCAGGTGCGCTTCACCGACGAGGCGCTGGTCGCCGCCGCCGAGCTGTCCGACCGGTACGTCACCGACCGGTTCCTGCCGGACAAGGCCATCGACCTCATCGACCAGGCCGGCGCACGGGTGCGGCTGCGCACCCGGACCCCGGCCTCCGACGTGCGGGAGCTGGAGCAGGAACTCGACGAGGTACGCCGGGACAAAGAGCAGGCCGTCACCGACGAGCAGTACGAGCGGGCCTCCGCGCTGCGCGACCGGATCTCCGAACTGGAACAGGAGATCCGCCGGGCCAACGGCGAGGACGGGATGTCCTCATCGCAGGTGCCGGAGGTGAGTCCGAAGGAGATCGCCGAGGTGGTGTCCCGGGCCACCGGCATCCCGGTCAGCCAGCTCACGGAGGAGGAACGGGACCGGCTGCTGCGCCTGGAGGGGCATCTGCACCAGAAGGTGGTCGGCCAGGACGACGCCGTCACCGCTGTCGCCGAGGCCGTCCGCCGCTCCCGGGCCGGGCTGGCCGACCCGGACCGGCCGATGGGCAGCTTCCTGTTCCTCGGCCCGACCGGCGTGGGCAAGACCGAGTTGGCCCGTGCCCTGGCCGAGGCGTTGTTCGGTGAGGCGGACCGGATGGTCCGGGTGGACATGAGCGAGTTCCAGGAGCGGCACACTGTCAGCCGGCTGGTCGGCGCCCCACCCGGGTACGTCGGCTACGAGGAGGCCGGCCAGCTCACCGAGGCGGTCCGCCGCCGCCCGTACGCGGTGGTGCTGCTCGACGAGATCGAGAAGGCCCACCCGGACGTGTTCAACATCCTGCTCCAGGTGCTCGACGACGGGCGTCTGACCGACAGCCAGGGTCGCACCGTGAACTTCAAGAACACCGTACTGATCATGACGAGCAACCTCGGTTCGGAGCTGATCACCGGCGCCCAGCGCGCGGTCGGCTTCGGCGCCGGCGCCGTCGGCAGCGAGCAGGAGAACGACGAGCTGCGCGAGCGGCTGATGCGTCGCCTGCAGGAGAACTTCCGCCCGGAGTTCCTCAACCGCATCGACGAGGTCATCATCTTCCGCCGGCTGGAGGCCGAGCAGTTGCGCGACATCACCGCGCTGCTGCTGGAGGAGACCCGCCGCCGCATGCACGCCCAGGACCTCCAGGTGGAGTTCACCACCGCCGGCATCGACTGGCTCGCCGAACACGGCTACCAGCCGGAGTTCGGTGCCCGCCCGCTGCGCCGGGTGATCCAGCGGGAGGTGGACAACCACCTGTCCCGAATGCTGCTGGAGTCGGCGATCTCCCCGGGGCAGAAGGTCACGGTGGACGTCCGCGACGGCGCGCTCACCTTCGACGTGAGCGCCGGCGAGCGCGGGTACACCCCCGCCACGACCACACACCCACGATGAGCGGGCCGGCACGACGAGACGAGAACGAGGACCCACACGAGCCCGCGAAACCCCGGGACGAGGACGACCATCCCGACCCGATCCTGGCGCCGCCCACCGCGAACCCCCGCCGAACGCGGGTGCCCGCCGAGGGCCTGCATCCGAAGACCGACCAGGAGGACGACCCGGAGACGTCCGGGCACCGCAGGCGAGAGGAGACCTGATGGTACGCGAAGCGCGGCTCGACCCCGAGGTGGAAGTGCTCTGGGAGGACTTCCACGCCGAGGTGAACGTCCCCTCGGAGCAGCTACGGACCTGGTTGTTGACCCGGGGCTCCGGGGAGGAGTCGTTCAGCCCGAACCCGAACCTCGACCTGCCGCAGCCGGGCCGGGAGATCCTCAAGGTGTTGAACAAGCGCAAGGTCGACCTCACCCCGGAGGACATCGAGGTCATGCGGGAGGCGGTCGAGCGGATCCGCGAGCTGATGGACGCCAAGCCGTCGCGCGGCAACGCCGACGACGACTGGCGGCACTCGCTGCTCGACCTGGGACACGACCCGCTCGTCGAACGCTGACCGCGCCAGTCGACGGTGCCGCCCCGCTCCGGGACGGCACCGTCGACGCGTGCCGCTACTGGCCCTTGTCGGGCTCCAGGCTGGCGATGGTCAGTCCGGCGGCGTCGGCCGCCGCGTCCCGGTCACCGCGGGTCTGGTCCTCCCGGGTGAGCAGGTTCGCGTACTCGGTGACGTCGGCCGGGTCGGGCACCGTCGGCAGGCGGCGCAGGAACGCCTCCACGTCGCGGGTGGCGGCGGTGTGCGCAGCGGCCGCCTGGCGCAGCAGTTCGCGGTCGTCGGCGGGCGGGTAGAGGTCCGTCATGTCCGCCAGATACCCGGCCAACGGCGGTTCGCACCCCACCTCGCGCTCAGACCGGTCGGATCCCGCTGGGCTGCCGCACCCCGAACCCGGGGTTGCTCAGCAGCCAGGCCAGGTACGCGGGATGCGGCGCCAACGAGTCGACGTACGCCGCCTTGGCCGTCTCCACCACCAGGTCGGCGCCCTGGGCGGCGGGGGAGTCCGGGTGCCAGCCGAGCAGGAGCCGCCAGCGCAGCGGTGTCCCGGCGAGCCGACGGGTCACCAACCCGGCCACCGGGCGGAACGTCGCCTGGCACAACGCCACCGCCACACCCGCGTCCACCAGGTCGATGCAGCCGCGGATGTCGGTCTCGTACACCTTGCGGGGGGTGAAACCGGCACGGGCGCACGCGGCGGCGAAGCAGTCGCCGAAGCAGCCGTCACCCGGCGCGGCCACCCACTGCTCGTGGCGCAGGTCCGCCAGGCGCACCTCGTCGTGGGCGGCGAGGGGGTGCGTCTCCGGCAGCAGCACCAGCACCGGGTCGATGGCCACCTCCTGCCAGCTCAACCCGAAACCGGCGGACGGGCTGGCGTCACCGCACACACCGGTGAGCGCGAAGTCCAGCCGGCCGCCAGCCACCAACTGCGCCAACTCGTCCACCGACCAGGACGCGAACGTGGTGATCTGGGCCGGAGGCTGCTCGGCGGCCAACCGGTGGACCAACCGACCCAGGATCGGGCTGTTCACCCCACCGAACCGGTAGCAGGTGGGGGCGCCGCCGGCCCCGGCCAACCGGGCCGCCTCGTCCTGCAACCCCTTCATCGCCGGCAGCAGGACCCGGGCGCGGGCCAGCACCAGCTCGCCCAGTGCGGTGGGTCGGGCACCGCGCCGGTCCCGGTCGAACAGCGGGCCGCCCAGGGTCCGCTCGATGCGTTGGAGCTGGGCGGTGAGGGCTGGCTGGGCCAGGCCGAGCGCCGACGCCGCCTTCGTCACACTCCCCGTCTCCGCGATCGCGCAGACCACCCGCAGGTGACGCAGCTCCAGGTTCATAGGGTGACGGTAGGACTACGCGTCAGCCTGCGGAATAGCCCGAGCGGATCGGTGATAATGAATGCATTACCGGACGGGGTCCGCGCTCAGTCGCGAGGTGGCTCCGGCAGGTCCGCCAGGTAGGTCGGTCGCCGGGTCACCGCGTCGAGGACCTTGTCCACCACACCGACCGCCGGCTCCACGATCCGGTTCCACGGAGGGGTGGCCGGGGTGCTCGGGTGGGGGCGGGTCGGCGCGGCCTCCTCGGCGATCTCCAACCGGTTGCCCAGGCGGATCAGCTCCTCCTCGGTCGCGACCGCCCGCAGCTCGGTGACGAGCGCGCCGACACCCTCCACGTGCTGGCGAACCCGCCCGGCGACGTCGGTCAGCGCCTCGTCCGTCAGGCCCTTCAGGGCGTTGAGCAGGCCGGCGTCGGCGGTGATCTCGGCGTCCACCCGCTCACCGGCGGTCGGCAGCGCCGCGCGTACCGCCGGCAGCAGGTACTGCTCCTCGGCGGACAGGTGCCGCGACAACGCGGCGGCGAGCACCGCCAGCGCCTCCTGCGGTGTGGCCTCCGGGCCGGTCAACTGCTCCACCAGCGACAGCAGTTGCTGATGCTCCCGGTCGACGATGTCGGCGATGCTGCGACCGGCGGGCCGGTAGCCCTCCTCGGGTGCGGGCGTGGGCGGCAGCGGCGGCAGGGGAACGGCGGACATGATGCCCTCCTCGACTGGCGGGCGGAAGCTCCGGCAGGGGACGTTCGGTCGTGGGCGGCGGTACCCGAACGCGGTCACGGCGAAACCGGCCCGTCGATGTGTCGACCCGCGCGCGTCGGCGCGCCGGCCCGGCCACGCCGGTGCGCCGGTCCGTCGGACACCTCGGGCTGGTATGAAGAGGCGATGACGAGCGACGCCGCCTCCCCCCGAATCGACCCCACCGCAGAGGTCGTCGACCTCTGCCGCGACCTGCTGCGCATCGACACCACCAACACCGGGGACAACGACACCAGCGTCGGTGAGCGCCGCGCGGCCGAGTACGTGGCGGAGAAGCTCGCCGAGGTGGGCGTGGAGTCCGTCCTGCACGAGTCCGCGCCGGGCCGGGCGAACGTGGTGGCCCGCATCCCGGGCACCGACCCGAGCCGGGGCGCGCTGCTGGTGCACGGCCACCTGGACGTGGTCCCCGCCGACGCCGACGAGTGGTCGGTGCACCCGCTCTCCGGCGAGCTGCGCGACGGCTACCTGTGGGGTCGCGGCGCCATCGACATGAAGGACTTCGACGCGATGGTCCTGGCCGTCGTGCGGCACTGGCAGCGCACCGGCGTACGACCGCCGCGCGACATCGTTCTCGCGTACACCGCCGACGAGGAGGCGGGCAGCGACTACGGCGCCCGTTTCCTGGTGGACAACCACCGGGGCCTCTTCGACGGCTGCACCGAGGCGATCGGCGAGGTCGGCGGCTTCTCCTACTCGGTCAACGACAGCCAGCGCCTCTACCTGATCGAGACCGCCGAGAAGGGCATCGACTGGCTGCGACTGCACGCCAAGGGCCGCCCCGGGCACGGCTCGATGGTGCACGACGACAACGCGGTCACCGCGCTCGCCGAGGCGGTCGCCCGGATCGGCCGGCACCGCTTCCCGGTGGTGGTGACCGACACCGTACGGGCGTTCCTGACCGAGGTCTCCGACCTGCTCGGCATCGAGTTGGACCCGGAGGACCCGGAGACGGCCATCGCCAAGCTCGGCCCGATCGCCAACCTGATCGGCGCGACCATCCGCAACACCGCCAACCCGACCCGGTTGAGCGCCGGCTACAAGGACAACGTCATCCCCGGCCGCGCCACCGCCACCATCGACTGCCGCAGCCTGCCCGGCCAGTCCGAGCTGCTGGAGCGACAGCTGCGCGAGCTGGTCGGCCCGGACATCGCGATCGAGTACATCCAGCGGCAGCCGGCGCTGGAGACCACCTTCGACGGTGACCTGGTCGAGGCCATGTCGGCCGCCCTGCGCGCCGAGGACCCGGGGGCGCGGCCGGTTCCGTACATGCTCTCCGGCGGCACCGACGCCAAGGCGTTCTCCCAGCTCGGCATCCGCTGCTTCGGGTTCGCCCCGCTCAAGCTGCCCGCCGACCTGAACTTCTCGGCGCTGTTCCACGGCATCGACGAGCGCGTTCCGGTCGACGGACTACAGTTCGGCGTGCGGGTGCTCGACCGGTTCCTGCGCACCTGCTAGCCGTGTCCGGCACTTGCCGTCGGCGCGCGACCTCCCCATCCGAAGGGACTGCCCCACATGACCGACCAGCACGGTGAGCTGGACGCCGCTCTCGAGCGCGTGATCGAAGCGGCCCGCCACCACCTGGCCGCTGTACGCGCCGCCCAGGGCCGCGTCGACGACGACGACGTCTGGCAGGCGTACGTGGCGTTGAACAACGCCTCCTTCGCGTACGACGAGCGGCTGCTCGACGCCTTCGGCGAGGTGACGCCGTGGGATGTCGACTCGATCGACCCGGACGAGGCCGACGAGCGTTTCGGCGGCGCCGACGGTGCCGAGGCCAGCGACCCGCACCCGAGGGTGATCTCGGTGCGCCAGCGCCGTGACTACCGGGTGCCGAGCGTGGCCGCGCTGCTGCGCGTGGCCGAGGCGGCCCGGCGCGAGGGCACCCCGGAGGACGACGAGCCGGCACCGGTGGAGGGCGTCGGCGAGGCGGTGCTGGAGCTGCTGCAGAGCGGTGACGGCTCGCTCGGCGCGCTGGACGTCCCGGAGCTGGAACCGCTCGACGGGGTGGTCATGGTCAGCGAGGTGGGCACCCCCGTCGACCTGGAGTCGTTCGACGACGACGACGCGGTCGGCCCGTTCCAACCGGCGGCCGACGACCGGCTTGTCGGCCGGCTCGACGAGCACCCGTTCCTGGAGCTCGACGACGATCACGACCACGCCGGGCACCAGCACTAGGTGACGCCCGGGGCCCCGGCGGGCCCCGGGCCGTCACGGCCCGTTCAGTACGACAGGCCCGGCTGCGGCTGGTTGACCAGTCGACGACGCAGCACCACCTGCCGCGTGCCGTCGCGGTACAGCCGCACCCGGGCCAACTCCCACCCTGAGAACTCCGCTTGGATCGCCAACTGCGCCGCGGCGGTCAACCGGTCGACGTTCGGCGGCAACCGCAGCGGCGCGTATTCGTAGTCCATGCCATCCATGCTGCCCAGCCCAGCGGCCATTTGCCACCCCCTCGGGGGTGACCGACGCCGCTGATGTGCCCTCCCGTCGCGCCAAACCCCCCGCCCGCGGTGAACGGGCCCCACATCGCCGTGCCGATCATGGAGGTGTGGTGTCCGGATTTGCCTAGTTGAGGCATGTTCGTCACCCACCACAACTCCATGATCGGCGGGGGAGTTCGTCGCCGCCGTCCCGGAACTCAGCCTGCGGGAGCGTTCGCCGTCAGCAGGGTCGTCAGCGCCGGCGCGGTCAGGGCGACCGCCTGGGTGCTGCCCGGGTCGACCGCCAGCCCCCAGGAAGGGTCCGGCCAGTCCTCGAACAGGTCGGCGCAGGGCAGCGCGATGAACGGCACCCCGTCCCCGGTGAACGCGGCGAGCGCCCTCGGCGAGGTGAAGACCGGCAGCAGCGGCGCGCCGGTCGCGTCGCCGACCACTGTCCACGGGAACTCGGCATCCGGCGCCGGTTCCCCGGCCAGCGGCACGCACACCGTCGTGCCGGCCAGCACTCCGAGATAGCCGGGCAGGTCACGCCGGTCGACGGCCGCGCCGAGTACCGCCACCACCGCCGGCTCCGCCGCTCCGGTCGGAGTCGGCCCGGTCGCAGCCGCCTCGGTCGCAGCCGCCTCGGTCGCACCCGGCTGGGCGGCGGCCGGTCGCGGC
>NZ_JBSFBM010000137.1:0-17122 GCF_053592955.1 Micromonospora sp. NPDC002411
GCGCATCCCCAGGGTGCCCTGGGTCTCGTTGTTGTCCCACGCCAGCACGTAGCCGCCGCGCTTCTGACCGAACGTCATCGCGAGCAGCAGGATGGCGACCGTCTTACCGGCACCGCCCTTCGGGTTGACAACTGTCACCTGCCGCAGCCCGCCGAAGTTGCGGCGCACCATCTCGATGTCGCGCTTGAGTTCCTGCTCGTGCCGGCCCGGAGAGAGCCGGAGCAGACCCATCTTGTTGACCACCGCGCGTACACCCATGGTGGCGACCGGGTCGGCGGGCCGGACCTGTCGGCGTCGGCTGAAGTCCTCGGCGGTCGGCACCGGCGTGGACTCCGGAGTCCAGCTCGCGTCCGGATATCCGGTGGCGTCCGGGTAGCCGGTGGTCGGCACCCGGGCCGCCCCCTCGGCCTCCTGGTACGGCTGACCAGGCGGGACGCCGGGTGGGCCCTGCTGCCACGGCGGCGGGTACCAACCAGGGGACGGCGGGTACGGGCCGGGCGGTGCGGCCGGCTGAGCGGCCTGCTGTGGCGGGCTGCCGAACTGCGTCAGGTCGGGCGGGGGTGGAATCGACGCCGGACTGACCTGACCAGGGATCGCCGGGGCGACCGACTGCCCGGCCGGACCGGGACCGGCCTGCGCCACGCCGGGGTGCGGCACCGGCGGGGCGGGGATCGGGGGCGTCCCGGTGCTCTCGTCGTGGGCCGATGCCCCCGCTGGGCGTTGCGGCGGGTACGCCCATGGCGACTCGTTGGCCGGCCGTGCCGCCGCACCCTCCCCGCTGCTGCCCTCAACCGGCGGCGTCGGCGCGGAGTCTGTCGGCGGCGCGGAATCCGCAGCGGTGCTCCGGCCGGTGGGCGTGCCGGCCGCAGTGGGGGTGCCGGCGGCGGTGGGCGTGCCTGCGGTGGTGGGGGTGCCGGCGGGCGTGCCGGCGGCGGTGGGGCGGTCCAGGGTGAAGGGCAGGTCCAGGTCGACGCCGCCCGGGGTACTCGTGCCCGGCGGGGCGGGGACGGCGGCCGTGCCGCGATCACCGGTCGGCACCTGTTCCCTACCGGCCGCCGTGCCCGTCGACTCGGGTCGGCTGGCGGGTGCGAAGGCCGTGGGCGGTGTGGCCGTGCCCGCAGCAGGACCGGGAACCCCGCTGGCGCCCGGACCGCCGTTGTTCGTGGGAGGGCTGTCCGCCCGCGGCGTGACGGTGGCTGGCGGACCGGGCGGCGTCGACGCGGCGGGCGGATCGGCCGGCGGCGGCCAACTCGCCTGCGCAGGCGCCCACCCCGACCCTGCGCCTGAGCCCCACGCCCCGGGCGGTGGAACGGCACCGCTGAGGGACGGATAGTCCGACGGAGACGGCGGTGGCAGGGGCGCTGCCCCCGGCTGGCCGGGAACCGGCGGCCTGCTGATCGGCGGCGCGGCCACCGGCGGTGTCACCGGCCCGGACACGACCGGCGGCGGCGCGCTCCGCTGCTCGGCGACCGCCGCCCACGGCGGAACGACCGTCCCCGCGCCCCGGTCGGTCGGATCCGGCGGCCAGAGTGGTTCGATGTCCCGCTCCGGCGCCGGCTGCTGGCCGTGCACCTGTGCCCGGTCGGCGTTCTCGTCCATTACGGCCCTCCCCAGTCCTCCTGCGAGGATAGGCGCAACCGCCCACGGAGGCCGGTCGGCGCAGCCGAGGTCAGCTCGACCAGACCGCCCAGGCCCCCGGCTCGACCCACCAGGAACGCTTCCGGGTCAGCTCGCCCTCGACACCATCGTCGAGGTACGGCACCTTCCCCTCCCGTGGCAGCACCGAAACCGCCCGGCCGCGGGCCCGCCGGACTTCGAGGCGTACCCGCTTGCGACCCAACGCCGAGCGGACGACAACCGGCACGGCGACGGCGACCTCGACCTGGCCGTCGGCCGGGTCCGGCGCGGTCAGCAGCGTCACGTCGTCGAGCGTCGCGTACCCGCCGGCGTTGCCGACCGCACAGGCCAGCAGCGGTTCGTCACCGTCGGTGAGGATGGTGTCGTCCACCTCCACCCGGGCACGCCACTGCAACGGTCGGCCGGCGTCGTCGGCGGCGCCGAGCAACGCGCCGTCCAGGGTCACCGAACCGGCGTCGTTGCGCAGCAGGTCCAGTCGGCGAGGCGTGCCGTCCAACACCGCGGCGGCCACCGCCGCCGGGTCACGGGGCAGCCCGAGCTGCGCCGCAAGGTCCCGTTGGGTGCCACCACGGGCCGGGTCGAGCGGGAGTACGGCCACCGGCGGCAGGTCGGGCAGGGTCCGGTCGCCGGGCAGATCCGCCGGACGCCGGCTCGGCGCCGGGGCGTACCGCCGCACCAGCCGGCGCAGCACGGCACGCAACTGCCCGTCGCTGGCCGTCGCGACGACCAGTCGGGTCTTGCCGTCCGGATCCGGCCAGGTCAGCCCGTCGGGGCGGGCCGGACCGTCGAGCCGGGCCAGCACCGCGTCGATCTCCGCGTCGGAGCGGGCGGTGACCGTCTCCACCCGGGCGCCTCGCATGTTCAGCGCATCGGCGCAGGCCAGCACCGGCACCCGTGGGCGCTCGGTGGCGCAGTGCTCGGCGTCACCGCCGGTCTGGCCGGTAGGGGCGGTGTCGGCCTCGGCCGCACCGCCGCAGCAGGCCCCTCCGCTGCCACAACCCCCGGGAGCGTCCCGCTCCGAACCGAGGGTGAGCAGCACCACGTCGTACACGGAAGGAGCCTCCTGCCTCTCGACGCGACCCCTGCCGGCCGCGCCGTCACTACTTGTTAACCTGACACCCCGGGCTCGCCAACCGGTCGCCACCTGGCACCCGAGCCTTCTGGAGGCGGAAAAGATGCCAGCGATCGTGCTCCTTGGCGCTCAGTGGGGCGACGAGGGCAAGGGCAAGGTTACCGACCTGCTGGGTGAGCGGGTCGACTACGTCGTGCGCTACTCCGGCGGCCCTGGCCTGGACCCCGTCGACCGACAACGTGGGCGTCACCGGGTACCGGGTCTACCGCGAGGCCGGTGGCACCGACGTGCTGGTCGGCTCGCCGACCAGCACCACCCAGGCGGTGTCCGGGCTGACCGCCTCCACGGCGTACCAGTTCTACGTGGTGGCCGTGGACGCGGCCGGCAACACCTCCGCGGCGTCCGCGCCGGTCGCGGTGACCACCGCGGCCCCGCCGGTCGGTGGGGCATGCTCGGTGGGGTACGCCACGACCGACTGGAACACCGGCTTCACCGCCAACGTGACGATCACCAACACCGGCACCACGGCGATCAACGGCTGGACTCTGCGGTTCAGCTTCGCCGGCGGGCAGACCGTCAGTCAGGGCTGGTCGGCGGCGGTCAGTCAGAGCGGCGCGGCGGTCACCGCCACGAACCTGTCCTACAACGGCACGCTCGCGCCCGGAGCGTCGGTGAGCTTCGGCTTCAACGGCGCGCACAGCGGCACCAACCCGAAACCGACGGCCTTCACAGTGAACAACGCCACCTGCACCATCGTCTGACCCCATCACCGACAGTGCTGCCTCCTGTGTCCGGAGGCAGCACTGTCGGTGATGTTGTGCGGATCTCGCCTGTCGAGCGGGATAACCGCCCGGGATTCCGGGCAAGCCAGCCGTGTGGGGGAGTTGCTGACCGTGGGGCACGGCACGGCCGACCGGGTGCGGCTGGGTGAGCTGCTGACCGCGGGCGGGGTGGCGCTGCTGGTCGACGTGCGGCGGTACCCGGCCAGCCGCACCAACCCCGACGTCCGCCGCGAGGAACTCGAACGATGGCTGCCCGAGTACGGGATCGACTACCGCTGGGAGCCGCGCCTCGGCGGACGCCGGCACGTCCCGGCCGGAGAACCCGAGCCGGATACCTGGTGGAAGGTCGAGGCGTTCCGGGCGTACGCCGCGTACACCCGCACGTCGGAATTCGACACGGCGCTGACCGAGGTGCTGGCCGACGCGGCAGGGCGGACCACAGCGGTCATGTGCAGCGAGAGCCTCTGGTGGCGCTGCCACCGCCGGCTCATCGCCGACGTCGCGGCACTCGGTCGCGGAACATCTGTGGCGCACCTCATGCCGGACGGGCGGCTCAGCCCCCACCAGCCCGCCGAAGGCGCCCACCGACTGCCCGACGGGCACCTGTGCTGGGACGGTTGAAGCGCCCGCTCACTCCACCAGGTCGTCGGCGAGCAGATCCATCAGCAGACCGTCGTGCCACCGCCCGTCCTCGCCGCGCTCGTATCGGCGCAGCACCCCCACCGGACGGAAACCCGCCTTGGCGTACGCGCGGATCGCGGCGCTGTTCGCCGCCGCCGGGTCGATGGTGAAGCGGTGATGGCCGTACTCGTCGATGAGGTGCCGGGCCAGGGTGCGGATCGCGTCCACGCCCAGACCGGCGCCGCGTACCGCCGGGTCGAGGAAGACGTCCAGGCTGGCGTGGCGGTAGTCCGGGTCGGCCTCGGCGTACCACTGGATCGCGCCGACCACCTGGCCGTCGTGCTCGATCGCGTACACGTGCAGGTCGTCGTCGCCGAGGTCGGCGCGGACGGCACCGGTCAGGTCGTCGCTGCCGCGCCACCACCGGCGCACCTCAGGGTCGGCCCGGATCGCCGCGAGGGCCTGCACGTCCGCTTCCGTCGCCGGTCGCAGGGTCACCGCCCGCCCACGCAGCATCGGCGTCAGCCCCGCACTTCGCCGTGCTCGACGCAGATCGCCGACCAGCCCACCGGCAGCACCTGGACCTTCATCCGACGCCGGCACCGGGGGCAGAACCGGGGCGGCTCCAACTGACGAGCCGTGGCGCAGGCCGGGTGGGCGGCCGTCGCCGGCTCACCGCACCTGTCGCACCACAGCCCGGTCGTCGTCATCGTCGTCACAGCGTGGCGGAGAGGGCCTTGACCGGCATCTTCAGCTCGTCCAGCAACTCCAGGTCGGCGGTCGCCGGCCGACCCAGCGTGGTCAGGTAGTTGCCGACGATGACCGCGTTGATGCCACCGAGCAGACCGTCGCGGGTGCCCAGGTCACCGAGGGTGATCTCCCGGCCGCCCGCGTACCGCAGGATGGTGCGCGGCATGGCCAGCCGGAACGCGGCGATGGCCCGCAGCGCGTCCTTGCCCTCCACCACCGGCCGGTCACCGAGCGGAGTGCCGGGGCGCGGGTTGAGGAAGTTGAGCGGCACCTCGTGCGGGTTGAGTTCGGCGAGCTGCGCGGCGAACTCGGCCCGCTGCTCGACGGTCTCGCCGAGGCCGAGGATCCCGCCGCAGCACACCTCCATGCCGGAGTCGCGGACCATCCGCAGCGTCTCCCAGCGCTCCTCCCAGGAGTGCGTGGTGACCACGTTGGGGAAGTACGACTTGCAGGTTTCCAGGTTGTGGTTGTAGCGGTGCACGCCCATGTCGACCAGGTCGTCGACCTGCTCCTTGGTGAGCATGCCCAGCGACGCGGCGACCTGGATGTCGACAGCCGCCTTGATGGCCGCGACGCCCTCGCGCATCTGCTTCATGAGCCGGGCGTCCGGACCGCGGACCGCCGCGACGATGCAGAACTCGGTCGCCCCGGTCGCGGCGGTCTGCTTCGCCGCCTCGACCAGCGACGGGATGTCCAGCCACACCGAGCGCACCGGGGAGGTGAACAGGCCGGACTGGGAACAGAAGTGGCAGTCCTCCGGGCAGCCGCCGGTCTTCAGCGAGACGATCCCCTCGACCTCGACCTCCGGGCCGCACCAGCGCATGCGCACGTCGTGAGCGAGCTGCAGGGCGGCGGGAAGGTGCTCGTCGGGCAGGTTCAACACGGCAAGGATGCCGGCCTGGTCGAGGCCGACACCGTCACCGAGGACCTGGGTCCGGGCCTGGTCGAGGATCTCTGGCATGGCTCGTACCCTACAAGGCGGCCCGATCAGCCGGAATGACCTGGCAGCCCCTATACCTGCCGGCGAGTGGGATCCGTCGGGCGTCGGCGGCGGGTGGTAATTTCGCCCGGCGGGTGTCGGGCTGACCGGCACGGACGGCGGTGAAGGGGTGACGTGGCGGACTGGCTGGCGGCGCTCGACCGCCGCGCGGATCTGCGGGCGAAGGCTGGGCTGACCCGGCGACTGCAACCGCGTCCCGCCGCCGACGGGATGACCGATCTGGCCGGTAACGACTACCTCGGCCTGGCCACCCACCCGGAGGTCACCGCCGCAGCCACGGCTGCGCTGTCGGCGTACGGGCTGGGGGCGACCGGGTCGCGCCTGGTGCGGGGTTCCACCGACGCGCACGAGGCGTTGGAGACCGAGCTGGCGCAGTGGCTGGGCACCGACCGCGCTCTCGTGTTCTCGTCCGGCTACCTGGCGAACCTGGGTGCGCTGCGGGCGCTCGTCCAACCTCGGACGCTGCTCGTCTCGGACGCCCACAACCACGCGTCCCTGATCGACGGCTGCCGGATCTCCGGTGCGGAGACGGTGGTCACCCCGCACGCCAACGTGGACGCGGTGGCCGCCGCGCTCGCCGCCGCCCCGGGGCGCCCGGCGGTGGTGGTGACCGAGTCGGTGTTCTCGGTCGACGGTGACCTCGCCCCGCTGACCCGGCTGCACGCCGTGGCCCGCCGTCACGGCGCGCTGCTGCTGGTCGACGACGCGCACGCGCTGGGCGTGACAGGTCCGGCCGGCGCCGGTGGGGTGGCGGCGGCGGAGCTAGCCGGTGAGCCGGACGTGGTGGTCACCGCCACCCTGTCCAAGGCGCTCGGCGGCGCGGGTGGCGTGGTGGCCGGCCCGGCCGAGTTCGTCCGGCACCTGGTCGAGACGGGGCGTACGTTCATCTTCGACACGGCCCTGCCCCCGGCTGTCGCCGCCGGTGTGCACGCCGCGCTGCGGCTGACCCGGGTCGGCGACGGCCTGCGCGTGGAGCTGGCCGACCGGGTGGCGTTGGCGGTCGGTCGACTGCGGTCGGCGGGGTTGACCGTCTCCGCGCCGGACGCGGCGGTGATCTCGGTGACGGCTCCCGGCCCGGACGCGGCGACCGCCTGGGCCGCCGACTGCCGTGACCAGGGTGTCGCGGTGGGTTGCTTCCGGCCGCCGTCCACCCCGGACAGCCGGTCCCGCCTGCGACTCACGGTCAGCGCCGGGGTGCCGCGGGCGGCGTTCGAGCGGGCCCTGGAGGTCATCGTGGACTGTGCGCCCGTGAGCGCGAGGAGTGAGCCGGGTTTGCGAGCCCCGCAGTCGCGAACAGCGGTGACACAGTGAGCGCGAGGAGTGAGCCAGGTTTGCGAGCCCCGCAGTCGCGAACAAAGGTTGCGCAGTGACCGGGTGGGAGGGGCCGGTTCTGGTCACCGGGACCGACACCGAGGTCGGCAAGACCGTGGTGACGGCGACGATCGCGGCCGCCGCGCAGGCTGCCGGGTTGCGGGTGGCGGTGGTCAAACCGGGTCAGACCGGTACGGCGGGTGGTGAGCCGGGCGACGTGGACGCGGTCAACCGGCTGGCCGCCCCACTGACCGGGCGGACCCTGGCCAGTTATCCCGATCCGCTGGCTCCGTTGGCTGCCGCCCGGGTCGCCGATCTGCCGCCGTTGGAGCTGTACACGGCGGTGGACGCGGTGCGTGACGAGGTCGACAAGCACGACCTGGTGTTGGTCGAGGGCGCGGGTGGGCTGCTCGTGCCGATGGGGCTGCGTCCGTCGGGTGAGCCGTGGACGATGGCCGATCTGGCGGTGTCGCTGGGCGCGCCGGCGGTGGTGGTAGCCCGTGCCGGGTTGGGCACGCTCAACCACACGGCGCTGACCCTGGAGGCGCTGGACCGGCGTGCCGTGCCGGCCGGTGTGGTGATCGGCGCCTGGCCGGCGCGGCCGGAGCTGGTGCACTGGACGAATCTCACCGATCTGGTGCCGAACCTGCTCGGCGCGGTGCCCGACGGCGCCGGCGTGATGGACCCGGGGGTGTTCCGGCGGTCCGCCCCGGGTTGGCTCACCCCGGCGCTGCACGGTGTGCTCGACGACTGGCGGGTCTGGGCCGAGGAGAGCGGCTGAACACCTGACTTTCGTCAGTGTCCGCGCAGGTCGGGCGTGGGTAGCCTGACCGCCGTGCGGATCCTCGACCCCTCGTCGCCGGGCCGGCTGGACCGGCGGCGTCGCCTGTTGTCGGACGTGCTGCTCTGGGCGGTGGTCGCCGCCCCGGTCGGGTACGCCGGCTTCAGCCCGCCCTACGCGCCGTACGCGGTGCCGCTGGTCGTCGGCAAGTTGGTGATGCTCGGCGCGGCGGTGGTGGCGAGTCGACGTCAGCCGTTGCTCGCCCCCGTGCTGGTGGTGCTGGGTTCGGTGGTCGACGGCAACTTCGCGTTCGCGATTCCGGTCTTCAGCTACCTCGCCGGGCGGCGCACCGCGTCGGTGGGGCCGGCGGCCGGTGTCTTCGTGCTGATCGTGGGCGGCGGCACGGCGCTCAACCTGGGGCTGCTCGGCACCGGTGCCGCCACCTGGTTCCTGCTCGCCTCGGTGCTGCTCTTCGCCGCCGTGTTCCCCTGGTTGGTCGGCCGGTACCGGCGTCAGCAGCAGGAGTTGGCGGACGCCGGTCGGCGGCACGTTGAGGCGTCGACCCGTGAGCAGCGCGGCGCCGCCGAACGGATCCGGCTCCGCGAGCGGGCCCGGATCGCCGGGGAGATGCACGATTCGCTCGGTCACGACCTCAGCCTGATCGCGTTGCGTGCCGCCGCCCTGGAGGTCGCTGCCGACCTCGACGACCGGCACCGGGCGGCGGCGGGGGAGTTGCGGGCCAGCGTCTCCGCCGCCACCGAGCGCCTGCACGAGATCATCGGTGTGCTCCGTGAGGAGGGGGGCGCGTCGGTGCGGCCGAGCGGGGAGACCGTCGCCGAGCTGGTCGAGGGTGCCCGGGAGGCCGGCATGGCGGTACGGATGGAGGCAGCCCCGGGGGCTGCGGAGCTACCGGCGATGACCGGTCACGCCGCCCACCGGATCGTGCGGGAGGCGTTGACCAACGCTGCCCGGTACGCGCCCGGCGCTCCGGTCGAGGTGTCGGTGACCCGCGCGGGTGACCGGGTGGAGGTGGCCGTCGTCAACGACGCCCCGCCGGCGGGGCCGTTGCCCGCTCCGCCGTCGCAGGGCAGCGGGTTGCTCGCCCTCGCCGAGCGGGTCCGTCTCGCCGGTGGAACGCTGCACGCCGGCCCCCGTACCGACGGTGGTTTCGCCGTGCGGGCGGCGTTGCCGGTCACCGGGCCGGTGGAGACCGCCGCTGGGACGGGGCTGGCGGCACCGTCCGACGCGGTGGTGGAGCCCGATCCGTCGGAGCGGCCGGTGGACGCGGAGCGGCGGCTGCACGACGCCCGCCGACGGGTGCGGCGCAGTCTGCTGGTGGCTCTGGTGGCACCGGTCGGGTTCGCCCTGGTGCTCTCGCTCGTCTACTACCCGGTGGCGACGGCGGGCACGGTGCTGGACCGGGCCACCTTCGACCAGATGCGCCTCGGTACGGCCCGGTCGGAGCTGGCCGGCCTGCCCCGCCGGCAGTTGGAACGCCCGACGACCGCCGACCGGGACGGCTGCGAGTACTACACCGACGGCAACTTCCCCCTCGCGCAGCCGACCTGGCGGCTCTGTTTCACCGACGGCCGGTTGGCCAGCAAGGAGTGGATCGCGTAGTGAACAGCGACACGGCCGGCGCGAAGCGGGTCCGGGTGGTCCTGGCCGACGACGAGGCGATGATCCGCGCCGGTGTCCGGGCCATCCTCGCCACCGATCCCGGTATCGAGGTGGTCGCCGAGGCGGGCGACGGGCACGAGGCGGTGGAACTGGTCCGCGCGCACCGACCCCGGGTCGCGTTGCTGGACATCCGGATGCCCCGGCTGGACGGTCTGGCGGCGGCCGCCGAGATCCGTCGGGTCGTGCCGGACACCGCGACGATCATGCTGACCACGTTCGGCGAGGACGACCACGTGGCGCGGGCGCTCGGGCACGGCGCGAGCGGGTTTTTGCTCAAGGCCGGCGACCCGCGTGAGTTGATCTCCGGGGTGCACGCGGTCGCGGACGGTGGCGCGTACCTGTCGCCGACCGTGGCCCGCCGGGTGATCGAGCTGGGCGCCGGGCGGTTGGCCCGCCGACCCGTGGCGCGCGACCGTACCGCCGGGTTGACCGAGCGGGAACGGGAGGTGCTGGCCCTGGTGGGGGCGGGGTTGTCCAACGCCGAGATCGCCCGCCGGCTGCACCTGGTGGAGGGCACCGTGAAGAGCTACCTGACCAGCATCTTCACCCGGTTGGACGTGCGCAACCGGGTGCAGGCGGCGATCCTCGCGTACGAGGCCGGGCTGGTCGACGGCTGAGCGAGGGCCGGGCAGCCCTCGCTCAGCCGCGGTCGTCACGCGTCGCGACGGCGCAGGGCGACCCGGCCCAGCAGGAGCGCGGCGCCCGCCCACCCGGCGAGCAGGAGCAACCCGACCAGCCGTGGGTACGGAGCCGCGTCGCCGGACATGAAGTGACCGCCGGCCACGCCGGGGAACACGTCGGCGATCCGGGTCAGCACGTCGATGTCCGGCTCCTGGAGGGACAGCGGCACGATCATCAGGGTCGCCAGGAGCACGGTGATCGTCAGGACCGCGCTCCGCAGCGCGGCGCCGAGGCCCAGCGCGAGCACGCCCACCAGCGCCAGGTAGACCGCCACCGCGGCGATGTCGCCGATCGTCTCGGCGGCCGGGGCGCTGCCCCACTCGCCGAGGACCGGCCAGGCGACCAGGGCGCCGACGCCGCCGAGCAGCAGACCGAGGGCGAAGGTGACAGCTCCGGCGACCACTGCCTTGCCCAGCAGTACGCGACCACGCGACGGGGTGCACTGCAACGTGGTCCGGATGGTGCCGCTGGTGAACTCGGAGGTGATCGCCAGCAGGCCGAGCGCCAGCACCACGTACTGGGTCATCTCGACCGAGTCGATCAGCACACTGCCGACGGTGACGACACCGGCGTTGTCGGCCGGATCGTCGTTGGTGTTGCCGTTGGCGACGTAGATGGCCAGTTGACCGGCGCCCGCTGCCGTCACCAACAGCCCGGCCAGAGCCGTCCACCAGGTGCTCCGCACCGAGGAGAGCTTGGTCCACTCGGCGGCCACGATGCCACCACGGGTACTGGTGCTCATCGCGCGCCACCTCCGGTCGGTCCGCCCGCGTACTCGACGCTGTCGGCGGTGAGTTCCATGAACGCCTCTTCCAGTGACGCGCCGTGCGGACTCAGCTCGTGCAGTCGTACCCCCAGTTCGTGGGCCAGGTCCCCGACCCGGTCCACTGTCGCGCCGGTGACGGTCAGCTCGTTGCGGTCGGCGGCCGTGACTGTCGCGCCGGTGGCGGTGAGGCGCGCGGCGAGGGCGGCCAGGCCGTCCGGGTGCGGGCTGCGGACCCGCACCGCGACCGCGCTGCCGGCGATCACCTCGTCGGTCGGCGCGTCGGCGAGCAGCCGTCCCCGACCGATCACCACGAGCTGGTCGGCGGTGAGCTGCATCTCGCTCATCAGGTGGCTGGAGACGAAGACCGTCCGTCCCTCGTCGGCCAGCGAGCGCATCAGGTGACGTACCCAGCGCACCCCGTCCGGGTCGAGGCCGTTCACCGGCTCGTCGAACATCAGCACCGGTGGGTCGCCGAGCAGCGCGCCGGCGATGCCGAGCCGCTGGCCCATGCCGAGGGAGAGGGTCCGCCCCGGCTTGCGGGCGGCCCGCGCGTCCAGGCCGACGGTGTCCAGCACCTCGTCCACCCGGCGGGTGGGGATGCCGTTGCTGCGGGCCATGGCCAGCAGGTGTGCCCGGCCGGAGCGGGTCGGGTGGATGGCCCGGGCGTCGAGCAGTGCCCCCACCTCGTGCAGCGGCCGGCGCAACTCCCGGTACGCGCGCCCCCCGACCAGGGCCTGCCCGGCGGTGGGGCGGTCCAGCCCGAGGATCATCCGCATGGTGGTGGACTTGCCGGCGCCGTTGGGGCCGAGGAACCCGGTGACCCGACCGGGCGCGATGTCGACTGTCAACGCGTCGACAGCGACTGTCGCGCCGAAGCGTTTCGTCAACCCACGTAATGTGATCATGCGTTGACGCTAGGCGAGCGACCCACTGCCGCACCGCGCCCGAACGGCACCTCCCGACCCTGACTTTCGTCATGCCCCGGCGGGCTCAGAGCACGTAGTCCTCCAGCAGCGCCGGGGTGAGCCCGGCACGGTGGATCGCCTTCAGCGCAGCGAGGAGGTCGTCCATCAGCGCCGGCCGGAAGTGCATGAGCAGCACGTCACCGGGTTGCACCACCTTCTCCGGCGTCTGGTAGCGCACCTTCCCCTCGTGGACGGTCTCGGTCCAGTGCAGGACCGCCTTCGCGCCGCAGTCGTGGGCGGCCTTCAACGTGGTGCTGTCGTGTTCGCCGAACGGTGGGCGGAACAGTGTCGCCCGCTTGCCGAACAGTGCCTCCAGCTTGTCCGCGGCCCCGCAGATCTCCCGCTTCTGGTAGTCGTACGACCGGCCGGCCAGCGAGTTGTGGGTGATGGTGTGGTTCTCGACGACCCCGCCCGCGACCTGGATCTGCCGGAAGTACTCGGGGTACTCCTCCGCCGCCGGTGAGTTCAGGAACATGGTGACCGGTATGCGCGCCCGCCAGACGAAGTCGGCCACCTCGCTCGGGCGGGCCAGGCCGCCGTCGTCGATGGTGATGAACGCGACCTTCTGGTCGGTCGGCAGGCGGTGCCAGAACGGGGCCGCGCCGGTCGTGGGCAGCGGCACCGGTTGCGGCGGCGGCGCCTCGGGGAAGGTCGGCACCTGGGACAGGTACCAGTCCAGGCTACCGGGAGCGGGCTTCGCCGTCGCGGACGGAGAGGTGGACGGCGAGGCCGACGGCGCGAACGGCGAGGCCGACGGCGCCGGCTGGTGCGCGCTGATCCGTCGGGCGTGCAGTGTCGGACCGGCTGTGCAGCCACTCAGCACCAGCAGGGCCAGAAGCGTTACGGCGGCGAGGCTCCGACGAGCAGGGGTCGCTGACACGCCCGGAAACCTACCGAAGCGATGTGAGGATCCGGTCAGGCCGGTACGACCGGCGAGCGCCGGACGACGAAGGCGTCGGGCATCCGGAAGGTGAGATTGTCCGGGCACCAGGGCGGACGCACCACCCGCACCCCGTCCAGCAGCGGCGCGGCCTCGGCCACCACCACGGCCGCCTCCATGCGGGCCAGCACGTCGCCGACGCAGCGGTGCGCGCCTGCCCCGAACGCCAGGTGCCGGCGTGACCCGCGCTGGCCCGGGCGGAACTCGTCGGGCGACTCCACGACCGCGGGGTCCCGGCCGGCGCGGCCCAACCACAGCACGAGGCTGCTGCCGGCCGGCACCACCGTCCCACCCAGGGTGCCGTCCGTCGCCGCCACCCGCCGCCAGGTGACGATGGGCGGTTCCAGCCGCAGCCCCTCCTCCACGACGTCGGCGACGGCGACCTCGCCGCTGCGCAGACCGGCCCGTACCGCCGGCTCGCCGGCCAGCCGGTGCAGCAGCAGGGTGAGGAACTGTGAGGTGGTCTCCTGCCCGGCGACCAGCAGGAAGAAGAGCGCGCCGACCACCACGTCCGGCGGGTGCCCGGCCGCGCGCAACTCGGCTGCCAGGCCGCCGCCGGTGGCAGCGAAGTCCCGCAGTACGTGGTGGAACCGGCCCACCTCGGCGGCGAGCGCCACCTGCCGGTCGGCGTCCAGCGGTGCCCAGAACAACTCCAGCGCGGCCCGGGCGAACTCCTTGACCGCGCCGACCGGGGCGTCCGGCAACGACACCAGCCGGGCCAGCACCAGCAGCGGCAGGTCGGCGGCGAGGTCCGCGTACAGGTCGACCGACTCGTCGGCGTCGAGCGCGGCGGAGAGCCGGGCGACCCGGTCCCGCACCAGCGTGGTGAGCCACTGCCGTTGCGCGGCGACCCGGGAGGGGTGCAACGCGTCCGCGACGATCGCCCGGATCTGCGGATGGCTGACGCCCGAGTTGTTGGCGAGGGTCGGCGGTAGCCGGAACCGGTGCCCGGCGAGCACCCGCAGGGCGGTCACCGGCATCGGCGTCACCGCGTCCAGCGCGTTGTCCGGCCGATAGGTGACCGGGTCGGCGAGGACCTGACGGACCAACGCGTGTCGGGTGACGACCAGGTGGGTGCCGCCGACGTGGTCCGGCACCCGGGCCACGTCCGGCCACGCGGGGTCGGCCACCTGCGCCCAGCTGCGGAACAGCACCCGGACACGCTAGCCGGGGGCCCCCGGCAGCCCGGCCCGCAGTCGCCAGACGGTGGTGCGCTTCACCCGGACGCTCTCCAACGCCTCCGGCACCGGCACGTCGTACACGGCCAGCTCGTCGAAGCGGTCCCGGGGCAGGAACGCCCGGCCGGGGTCACCGACGAGCACCGGTGCGCCGGCCCGGGTCGCGCGGAGCAGGAACCGCAGGAACCGGCGAGCCATCGCGTCGCTGTAGAACACGTCGCCGGCCAGCACCACCTCGGCGTCCCCGGCGTCGCCGTCGAGGATGTCGCCGAACTCGGCGTCGACGCGTACCCCGTTGGCCTCGGCGTTGAGGGCGACCGCCGCGACCGCCAGGTCGTCGACCTCGACGGCCCGCACGGACGCGGCTCCGGCGCGGGCGGCGGCGATGGCCACCAGGCCGGAGCCGGAGGCGAGGTCGAGCACCCGGCGGCCGGCGACCAGCTCCGGGTGGTCGGTCACGTAGCGGGCGAGCGCCTGCCCACCGGCCCAGGCGAACGCCCAGAACGGCGGCGGCCGGTCGGTGGAGAACTGGCCCTCGGTCAGCTCCCACAGCCCGATCGGCTCGTCCGCCTGGTGCAGTCGCACCTCGGGGACGAACGCGACAGGGGTGAGCCGGGCATGCAGCCGGACGAACGTGCTGGAGAGCTCGGACACGTCACCGATTGTCCCAGCGGCCCGACTCCGGGCGTGTCGCGGGGGAGTGGTGACCGGTTCACCACGGTCGGTGAAAACCCCTCCCGTCCTTACCGGCCGGTGCGAACACACCCGTCTGGTCGGCCCCTCGCGCTGCTCCTAGCGTTGCCCAGTGGAGACGACCGAACGGAGGGCGGCGGTGGTGACGGTGTGGCGGTACGCGGTGCGGGTCGGGGTGGTGCTGGCCTGTCTGAGCGGGGTGGGGCTGGCACTGGCCGCTCCGGCGCAGGCGGCGTTCACCACCGAACTGAGTGGGCTGCCGGCCCGGTTCACCGCCGGCGAGCAGGTGCGTACGGTGTCCGCCGTCGTATCCCGCACGGATCGGCGCGGAGGCTGCGTGAAGGTGCGCTGGTCGATGGTGCTGAGCGTGCAGGGCCTCCGACTCGACCAGGTCAAGATGGACCGGGTGGAGGAGGCCGGGGACTTCCCCCTGGAGATCCGGACCGAGGGCGACGTGGCCCGGCTGACCGACCGGCAGCTCGACCCGGGCACCCTCTGCCCGGGCCGCACGGTCACCGCCCGCTACCGGGTGGCCTTCGCCGAGGACGTCACCCAGGGACGGGTCACCCTCGCCGCCGAGGCGTACGACGCCAACTCGCGCCTGCTGGCCCGGCAGACCGCCACCCGTTCGGTGGTGGCCGCGGGTGGCACCCCGACCAGCAAGCCGACGCCGAGCGTCACCCCGCCGGAGCCCACCGACCCGCCGAGCGAGCCGGCCGAGGAGGAGACCACGTCCGGGGAGGAACCGGCCGCCGACTACCCGGCCGACGCCGCACCGCCGGCCGCCGGCCGCCCGGTGTCGCAATCCGGCGGGTTCGGTGCGGTGCAGGCCGCCTTCCTGCTCGGCGCGCTGCTGCTCTTCCTCGGCATGGGGTTGCTGCTGCGGCTGCGGCAGCTGACCCGGGCTTCGGGCGACGGTGCCGGCGAGGCCGACGGCCCGCCGGTGGACCGGCGGTGGGAACGCCCCACCGTCGACAGGTGGCGACCGGCCCGCCGCTGAACGAGGACCGTGGGGGCCGGCGGCAGCCGGCCCCCACTGTGTCACTTCGAGAACGCCTGGAACTCGGCGATCCTGACCTGGGCACGGGCCGGGCTGGCGGTCGCGCAGTCCGTCGTCGTGGCCGGGTCGGCGTCCTGCTCGCCCGCGTACTGCGGACCGCCGGTGCACTGGCTGGCCAGCACCTCCAGCCGCAGGTGCGTGGCGAGGGTGGTGGGCACCGCGAACGTCCGCAGGTTGATGTCCCGGACGTACGCCCGGTACGCCCCGCCGGGGAACGCGTCGTCGGCGCTGGTGTAGATGCGCTTCCACCGCGCCGGGTCCGCGCAGTCGGTGGTCGTCGCGTCGCAGGCGGACACTGCGAACGAGCGCAGCGCGCTGAGCGCGTTCTGGCTGCCGGTGTCGGCGTCGCCGGTGATCGCCGGGCGCAGCATCGCGCTGACGCTCACCCGCTTGACCGTCTGCGGGCCGTCGCCCGGCAACGCCACGGTGAGCTGCCGGCCGGCCACCCCGTCCAGCGAAGCCCAGTTCGTCGCCTCGGTGTCGTCGCCGATCCGGTCCAGGTTGACCCCGTCACCGGTGATCGTCGCCCCGGACGCGGTGGACGCCAGGTTGCGGCTCATCCGCAGGTCGACGTAGCCCTGCTTGCCGGCCGTGGCGACCACGCTGAGCCGCTGGTGCCCGAAGCCGGGGGCGACGGCGAGCAGGTCGTACGTGCCGGCCACCATGTCCACGGTGTCCGGGATCGGCGTGGCCGGGTCGGTGTCCGCGATCGGCGTGGCCCGAGCCTCGTACGCCCCGACGTACACCCGGATCGGCGCGTCGGCGCTGTCCCCGCGCGGGCGCAGGGTGAGCGTCGCGTTGCCGCCGCGCGGTGAGGCGAAGCTCGGCGTCGGGTCGGTGTCGCCGGCGCCGTTGGTGGCGGCGTCCCGGCCCATTCCGGAGCGGGCGAACTCGGCCCAGATCAGGTCCTGGTTGGCGCCGCCGAAGCGGAGCAGGTCGGCGGTGAGCATGTTGTCCCGCATGTCGAGCATGCTGACCTGGCTGGCGGCCTGGAGCAGGAACGAGTCGAAGACCAACTGCGACCAGCGCCGGTTGCCCGGGCACTGGTCGGCGGCGACCTTCCCCTGTGCGCAGTCGAGCTGACGCTGCGGGGTGCCGAGGCCGTACCGGCGCGAGCCTGGGCACAGTGGACATCGACGTCCGGCACCGCCACGTAGACCGACCAGTCGTCGTCCGCCGGCCGAGGTGCGGTGTCGGCGCGACC